>CALREC010000091.1 GCA_943355085.1 Candidatus Altimarinota bacterium | reverse complement strand
AATTATTTTGTTTTACCAATAAATACTAGCTAATAATAGATGGTTACACAGAGTATAAATTTTGAGGCAAATGATATACGTCCACCTTGTCCTCCGCAATCATGTGATTGTGGATATTATGAAATATTTGCCGATTCAGATAAGACCCGAATAAGTTATATTTCCACCAATATAAAAGGTCTTACTATTACGAAGATCCAGGAAAAAAATTTATTAACAGCTATTCATGATGTTACAACAACGGAAGAGTTCACAGCTTTGAGAAATATCATGCATACTAGGCATGGTATAATGTTTCTTATAAATGGGAAAGGTGCAATAAGTATGGAGAAAATGCTGGGCCTTTGCAAGAGAACAAGAATAAAAGTACGCGAAGCTTTGAATCGAGTTCTTCAGGAGGATAAATCATTATTCCTTACCATCCTCACTAGGGATTCACTTTGTCCCGATGAATAAGAATAGTCAGACGTACATTTAAGTAATTATTTCTTAAGCTCTTTTATATGTCCTGAACTCTTTTGGAACAACCCAATTACACACAAATCATATCCAAAGCTCTCGAATATCGTGAGAATCAAGTTGCTATTGTTCTCGAGCTTACGGCCGAAGGTGCGACCGTGCCATTTATTGCGCGATATCGAAAGGAGCGCACCGGAAATCTTGATGAGACGGATATCCGTTCTATTATCGAGCTTCAAACCAAGGAGGAGAATCTCTACAAGACTAAACAGACCGCGATAAATGGAATCGAAGAACTTGGTAAGATGACCTCGGAGCTCTTGGCAAATATCCTCGCGGCGAAGACCATAAAAGAAGTTGAGGAGCTCTACAAACCCTACAAATCTAAAAAGAAAACTAAGGCCATGATTGCTATCGAGAAAGGATTTCAGGTTGTGGCAGACGCTATTAAAATGAATTCGCTCGAAATTCCAGAGCAGCTCTTCTTGGAGTATTCAAGAGAAGATATTATCGAAGGTGCTATTGAGATTATCGGATCGGAAGTTTCAGCAAATGCAATCCTCAGACACACTCTTATTGCTGAGCTTCAAAAGACTGGTAATATTTCTGCGAGCAAAAAAAGCGATAAGATGCTCGAAAAACTCAATACGAAAGATACCGAACAGATTCCTAAATTTTCCCTCTATTTCGATTTCAGTTCTCGGATACATAGAATTAAGCCCTATCAAATCCTTGCTCTCAATCGGGGTGAAAATCTCGGAATTTTGAGTATAAAACTCGATAAGGATGACATGATTCTTGTACTTATTCGATCTGCATATAGACTAATACTTAATGCGCCTCACCCTAGCCCTCTCCTAGGAGGAGAGGGGACAAAAAGTGAAAATAATCTTCCTTCTCCTTCTAGGAGAAGGGTCGGGGATGAGGTGGGAACTTTTATCACTGAGCTCGAAGCTGGATTTAAACTTGGCTATGATGCACTCTTTAGTTCAGTTGAGAATGAACTGCGTGGTTATCTTTCTGAGATTTGAGAAGATGATTCGATCAAGACGTTTCAGACGAATCTCCAGGCCCTACTTATGACTCGTCCAGAGTATGGCAAAATTATTCTTGCTATCGATCCAGGTTATCGTGCAGGCTGTAAGATGTGTATTATTGATCCTATCGGAAACCCGGTTGTGTTTGATAAAATATTTCTTCATGAGATAGAAAAAGCACGAGCAAAACTTGCTCATATTTTTACAAAGATGACCATCGATACCGTTGTTGTGTGAAATGGCACAGGCTGTAATGAGACATGTACGCTCCTGGCTGAATTATTTTCATGAGATATTTTTGTGGTCAATGAATCAGGGGCGTCTGTATATTCTGCAAGTCCTATTGCACAGGAAGAGTTTCCTGATCTAGATTCTCTGGATCGAGGTACAGTCTCCATATGACGACGCTACATAGATCCACTCTCTGAGCTTGTAAAAGTACCGGTAGGTTCAATTGGCGTAGGTATGTATCAGCATGATGTTGCTGAAAAAAAACTGACAGAAAAACTTGGGTATGTTGTAGAGGATGTTGTAAATTTAGTAGGTATAAATGTCAATAATGCATCTATATATGTTTTACAGCATATATCAGGGATTGATAAGAGAGAGGCAAAAAAGATATATAATCATCGTCCCTATAAGTCTCGAGCCATGCTTCAGAAAACATTATCCGAAAAAGCATACCAGCTAGCTATAGGATTTCTGCGTGTGCCTGAGAGCAAAGAACCTCTTGACAATACGGACATACATCCAGATCAATACCCACTCACGAAGTATATTCTAGACCAATGAGTTAATGTAGATAATTTTTCTGAGCATATTCAAGCGATGATGAATATATATCCAGAAACAAACAAGGATACTATGAATTTTATACTGCAATCATACGCTCAGATCTGAGTAGAAAAGCGTATAAATTCTACACACATCAAAGCTCGTAAAAAAGTTTCCATAGAGGACGTACGGGAAGGTGATATCTTCGATGGAGTTGTCCGTAACGTGGTAGCTTTTGGTGCCTTTATAGATATCGGATTGAAAAATGATTGATTAGTCCATGTATCGCAGATGTCGAATCAATTTGTAACCAATCCAACTGAAATTGTCAGTGTTGGAGATAGAGTAAAAGTAACAGTCGTAGGAATTGATCTCACAACCAGTAAGATTCAACTGAGCATGAAGCATCTTTAGAATAGCACAAGTTTACTACCTATCTGTCCTACTTCATACTGTTTTTAAGTGCGGCTCGAAGTCTATTGTATGCTCATCGAGAATCTTCTAGATACGATCGGGCACTTTCTTTAAATACACTTTTTTGAGTTTGTTCATACTTTTTTTGATACAAAAAGTATTGATTCATGGTATACACAAAACTATCCAGAGTAGTGATTATATCATATCTTCTATAGAGAGGGATGGTCCCATCCTGAAATCGCTTCATTGCTTCTGTTTTTATACTGGATACAAAATAAACAGTATTATTGTATCGTTTCATTTCTTTTGAGTCTACAAAAGTTATAGAATTCAATTGAATGTCTTGTATCATAACTACTTCGGGGTTGGCATCGAGAATTTCTTCACTAAAAAAATCTGCGTATACACTGGGACTGAAAAACATACAGGTATACATAGAAACAATCAAAATAATATTTTTCATACAAAGATATTATGCATATAAAATCCACTAAGTGTCATGAGGATATATAAAATATATATGAAGTCAAGTAAATATTTGACGTTACCCGTAGGAGGTATAATACATTTTGTGCATCGCTCGAAATATCCCATGCACCAGATACGAAGGGGATTTAAATTCTATTCCACTCAATGAGCTTAATTTCATTGAGTGTGGGGGATTTTCTTGCCAAAATTACTGACTCGAAATATTTGTTAAATCTCCAGATACACTGGAGGAGGATTTAATATCTCCATCTACCGTCATTGAGGAAGTCGTTGGGGTATCAGTACTATCAAATGAATCACGGGAACCGGTTTTCATATCGATTTCTTTATAAACTACGAACCACTTTCCTTCTATTTTCACAGCATCAAGCGTGTCATCTTTTATCTTTCATTCCTCCTGAAGAGTGACTTGTAATATTGCTTTTTCATCTCCAGTTTCATCGGTTTTATTTATAGAAAATGTATAATCATTCCAGTTAGATTTTACACTATCACAAGCTTCATCAAATGTTGCAGGCATACTGTTTTTCACCGAATCCATTGCACTTCCGATAGTATCTGATATATTTTTGGATTTTTCTGAACTATTGTCAGAAGCGCTTGATGCAAGTGATTTTGCTGCATCATAAACACCACCTACTGTTTCAATTGCTTTTTTGTATTCTATTCTTTTTCTCTCGAGAATATTTGTTCCATCCTCTACATACGAAAATGCTTTATTAAAATTACACTCATAAAGACTGTCCATATAGGTTTTTACGGCTTCCTCCGGAGTATTTCCTCCTGAAGTAGCTAGAACCGCTTTTACTTCAGGAGCTGATTCTGTAGTTTTAGGAGTAGGAGTTGCGGTAGAAGTCTCTGCTTGTTCTCATTGTTTGTACTGTTCTGACTCTCCGCATGATATAAGAAGTAGACTTGCAATTGCAAGAAAACTCATAAG
>CALREC010000090.1 GCA_943355085.1 Candidatus Altimarinota bacterium | reverse complement strand
TATTACGAGTGCGTGTTCGGTATAGATATGTCGAAAGTCCTCTACAGAGTACTTGATGTTTCCAGCTTCGGTATCGGAGAGTTCTACGAGCCCTTTTTCTTTGTCGTAGCTTTTGATGACCGAGAAATGTCCACCGACTCATTTTTTCTCATCATGGATGAGTACAGGATCACCGGTTCGGTCAATATACCCGAGTATAGTTTCTGTATCCCACTTTTTGAGATAAGTACGCTGCTCCAGTTTCTCCGATGCTTGTCTCAGGTCTGCGAGCGAAACTCCTTTTTCTGGACTCAGCTGCTCGATATACGAAAGTACCTTTTCTTCGCTGGTATCATTTCCGAGTTGGGTCAAGAGTGTGGCAAGAGAAGCTGGACCACAGGTATATTCCTTGGATTGTCGAACTATCGCAGTAAAATCTTTCTGTGAGTCCATCTCTGTCTTATCATCGGAGAGACTTATATCTTCATCGTCTTGTTCTTCTTCATCATTATTTAATATGCCACTTTCTGTATTAACTTGACTTTCTGATTCGGAAACTGTTACAGCCTGAAGCAGAATCCCGGTATTTGTTTGTGTATCAGAAATAATTCCCGTATGACTCAAAGTACCAGTACTCACAACAATAATAGTCTGGATATGTGCTTCCGAATCAGAAGTATTCATATGTATACTTCCAGATTCTAAAATCCCTTTCCCTATATCTGCCTGAACAATTGGGATGATACTACTATTTACTATCGTGAGTCAAAGAATTAAAAATAATGACAAAAATTTTTTCATAAAAAAGATGATAAGAAATAGGCAAATAATATATGACTAACGATTCTCTTAAAAAGAGATGGTGAGGAAATAAGTAAAGATATATTATAATGTTTAGAAAAGAAAAAAACGGAAAAAGTAAAGAAAAAGTTAAATGATCGAATACATCTATCGTTTTTTCATAACAAAAATATCTATTTCTAATTTTTCTAATTTCAGAAAAAAATTCTGTGCATTCCCTTTACATGTCAATGGAAGTTGATAGGACATTTTTTCATCCACAAGCTTCATAAGTGGAATAATTATCTTGCTTACCATCTCATTTTTATTCTTTGAATATCCTGATCTTGGAAGGAGTCAGCTCTCTAATTCTGATCAGAGATTTTCCAGAAGAAGTGATAGGACATCCACTGTAGCATTCTGAGATAAAAGATCTTTAGAATTAAGTTTTTCTCCATTTATAAATATTTTTTGATTAATGGTATCCACAAGTATTCACACTTTAGATTTATTCATTGCATCATCTTGACTAGAACAAAGAATCTTGGAGCCAACTTTATCGATGAGGAGAATATTTTTATCTCAGGCATTCTTGTAAAAGATATTTTTTTGGAGAAATTGTTCAATTTTCAACCCCTCATGGGCCATTCCATCATTTTTACTTGAATATAAAAGTGAAACAGGTTTTTGGAACTTTTTTTGGAGCTCTAAAGTTATTTGTTCAGAAGAATATTTTGGAAGATACTTGGGAAAGAGTATTACATACTTTAACTCTATCGAAGAACCTGTTGTATAGATAAAATAGTTATCCTTCAAAATATCAGGATAAAGTGCTCTTAAGAATAATTCAAGTCCATTTATATCAGCATCTTCTCATTCATGAGAAGATAGGTTATATTTACCGAGCAGTGTATTTATGAGTTCCATATTCCTCCGAAGATAGAAAAAAAGAGTTCCTACTTTTTCTTTTGCCAAAAGAGTATCAAGAAAGATTTTTGTTACATGAAATACATATGATGAGATGATTTCTATTGATTTATAGAGAAGATGATTTTTTTCAAGTGGTTGGATAAAAAAAGAATCTCATACCCCTGGATTATTACCAAATAATGTTTTTTTAATGTGTTCTGAATTTTCTCACCAATTTAGGAAGGTTTGATACCAGCCAACATTACGATAATCTCCAAGACTAAACATCATGATATCGAATGGGAGTTCTCGATTGAACTCGGCATCCATAAGCTCATCAGCTCTCCTGGTGATATAAAGTATTCAGAAATCATCAACCTTTTTAAGTATAGCCTTTTTTTCAACTGTTTCACCAGATACTGGATAAAAATTTTTTTCTTGCATATGAAGAATCGGAAAATCAGAGTCCATAAGACCACTTATGAATGCATCAAGAGAAGATCATCCAATGGTAAATTTATTATAGTTCATTCTCAAAGAAAGAGTATTTTTCAGTAATATTTTTACATATTCATTCTCATAAAATGATTGAGAATCGGATTTTTTGAGAAAATTAATCATTTTTTGATCTATTTTCTCATATAATATTTCCAATCAAAGAATAATTCCACCACTTATAATATCGGCATTTCTTGTTTCAAATTCGGTCAGGATATAAATATCCGCATGACAATAAGAAAAAATCGTGCTTAGTTTCTCGAGAAAAATTTCACTTGGTGCATAAAATGGATCATTTTTAGATTGCTCTATTTGTCATGATTTATATGACATTCTTTTATATGATTTTATTTGAACTCAGGTATTTTTATCATTTTTCTTAAATCCAATATAACCCCTAAGTGGAATGGGTTGATTTAAGATAGGTCAACCAAAAACACTAGCTGTTCATCCAAAAAGACTTATAGAATATGGCAAACTCAGCACTAAGTCAGAATTAAGAAAGAGTCCATTGTAATCTTCTTTAAATTTTTCGTATAATCCGTCGCTATGCATATTTCAGTAAGGATTGAAAAATAATAGAGGTGATTTATCGCCTTAGTATACACATATGAAAATAGAGTCAAGACCAAACAGATTTCATAATGTCCCCCAAAACATTTAACAACTTTCCCTTAAATAAAGTAAAAAAGGTAATGTATTTTTCCATTCTATTGTTTTTTGATTATTTAGAAAGTTGCACTTAGATTTTGATTATACGCCTTAATTAAGGAATGTTTTCATTATCGATTAATATAGCAAATATAAATACCCCCCTCGAAATATCGTAAATACAAAATTGAAAAATCCCATTTCTGATTTTGTGTCAAGAGTAGAAAAATAAGTCAGGCAACTATAGAAACCAATTTCTTCGTGATATTATATATTAGCGCGTCAGATAATAAGACAGAAAACTCAGGACTATTAAAAATAGCCTCAAAGAAGATGCTATTATGAAATACAACAAGAAAAGAATCAGAATAATCGAATCAAAAAATGGTATTCTTGAAAATGTCTGAAAGCTCTCATGTATATACATCTTTAAAAAAGATCAACTTTGAGAGTCTTAAAATCAAGCTATCAAGACTAGTATCGTACCAAACAGTTTACTGTATAGTCCTTAAGGAGATCCTCACCAACAAGGAAGGAAAGACCTACAACACAATTAATGGAGGAGATCTCTCATCCAAGCTTCTTAACAAGTTCGCAAGCCGCTTGCGCTGTTCATCCAGTAGCGAGAAGATCATCAATAATAGCAACTTTTTCTCCAGACTTTATCGCATCGATATTAAGCTCAAAAGTATTTGTCCCATATTCGAGTTCATAATCGATAGATATGGTTTTATAAGGAAGTTTTCCGGCCTTTCGTACTATTATCAGAGGCTTATTAAGTTTATATGCGAGTGCTCCGGCAAAAAGAAATCCTCGTGCATCGAGACCAAGAATGACATCGGCATCTTGAACCAAAAGGGCTAATTCATCGATGCAAGACTGAAAAACGTCAGGCTTTTGTATAAGAGTTGTGATATCCTTGAAATTCACGCCTTGCTTAGGAAAATCTAAGACATCTCGTATGTGTTGTTTGTAATTCATATAAAATATCTTTTAATTAACGTTAACTTGGGTATACAAGATTATGTTCTTTGATATCAAGAAGAATATCATTGAGATATTTGTTTGCCAGATATTTCGCCATAGGCAGATTCATATCAAGGTGATTTCCACAATCTTGAGCGCTCTGTCCAGGTATAGGTCACTCGAAATCCCTTATGAAGATGAATAACTCATTCAATAAAGGAATAATGTCCTTTGAGACAAAATCTCCATTCAAGAGTAAATAGAATCCCGTTCTACATCCCATAGGACCGAAATATAGTATCTTGGGACCAAATTCCATATGATTTCTCAGAAATGTAGCACCG
>CALREC010000089.1 GCA_943355085.1 Candidatus Altimarinota bacterium | reverse complement strand
AGTCTTCCGAATTTCTTATCGCCTACTGCAGCAATTGGGAAGAGTGATGAAGAAAATGTTGTTGTTTCTAAATTTAGTGAACCTACAAAGTTTACATTCCCTCCTAAAGCACATTATGAAATAGGAAAAGCGCGAGGTTGGATTGATATTGAAAAAGGTGCAGATATTTCTGGTGCTAGATTCTGGTATCTCAAAGGAGATATCGTATTTTTACAATTCGCGATTATGAATTATGTTATGGCAAAAATGGCGGAAAAGTGATTTATGCCAGTAATACCCCCTTTCCTAGTACGTGAAAAAGCTATGTTTGGAACTGGATTCTTCCCTGCAGATAAAGGGCAGATTTATAGTGTAAATCCAGGAGAAGATGATCTTTTTCTTATTGGTACTTCCGAAGTTCCTCTGACGAGTTATCATATGGATGAGACGATCGATGTGACTTCTCCTGTAAAATATGTCGGATATTCCGCTTGTTTCAGACGTGAGGCAGGAACTTATGGAAAGGATATGAAGGGAATACTTCGAGGGCATCAGTTTGATAAAATCGAGATGGTATGTTTCTGTAAGCCGGAAGAATCCGAGAAACTTCACGATGAAATGGTGGCACTCGAAGAAGAGATTTGGCAGTCTCTCGGAATCCCATACCAGAAACTCAATGTCTGTTCTGGAGATCTCGGAAATCCAGCGATGAAGAAGCACGATCTCGAAGCCTGGATGCCAGGTCAGGAAAAATACCGTGAAATAACGAGTTGCTCCAATGTCGGGTCATTCCAATCCCGACGACTCGGTATCAAGTATCGAAATGCGGATGGTGTGAGCGATTACGTACACACACTCAACGGTACGGTTATTGCATTCTCACGATGTCTTATCGCGGTTATTGAAAACTATCAGAATGAAGACATGACTGTAAGAATCCCAAAAGTTCTTCAGAACTATATGAGTGGAAAGAAAGTGTTATAAAACGACTAAAAATCCCACCTCATTTTCCATAAAAGCTTTCTTGACGTCCTCGAGAGTTTGGAGCCATTAATTGTTGATAGAATTACCTCAATTTCGGCACAAATATCATCTCTTTGCAATCCAAAATAGCGGTTCTGACTTCCTGTATAGTTTGCTGCCAATTCTGAAAATAGATAATAAATCTAGTTTTTTTCTTACCGCATTCAATGAATGATATTGATCTAAAAGAAGGTATTTTATCGATCCATAGTCAACTTTCAAATCCATGATGATTGAATAAAAGAATCGAGGATACATATACTGAACGAAACATGCTCCTTATTTGAGCAGTATCAAAAGATAAAAACGTCACTCAGATACATGTTGTAAAGGGAACAGAGTTAGATATTTTAAGAAACGAACCATATTTACGTTGATCATTATCAGCACAGAACTATCCACTTGATATTCGAGGAAAAGAATTTTATTCAGATGTGTTGTATATTCCTAATTTTGTGAACTATGAGCATCTCATTTATGGGAGTATAGACATCATACTTTCTCATCTGAAAGATGGTTATCTTACTTTTAATAGTTTATTCATAGCAAATAAACAGATTCAAGATGAATTAGATATCCCTTTTGCTCTCACTCAAGTTAAGTGTGGTCCTGATGAGCTTCATTCAGTCTATGGTCCAAATGAGGATCATCCGTATAGTAAAATTACCTTACTTCGCACGACGGTACCAATAAAAATCGGTAGTGAGGTTGTACCTATGTACTTTGAAAAATTTCTAGTTGTATACTCTTACTATGATGAAAAATGAAACAGAAAATCTGCAATCACCCCAATGCATTCGCATCCCATTAACTTTGAGGTATCATACATAACTCATGTCAGTGATGAAGAAAATGACTCATTGGTTGTGGAAACGGAATATACGCTTGTAGATAATCGAACCTGAAAACCATTACTCTTGACAAAAAGTGGGGAAATTAACAAAGACCTTGTAGATCAAGAGACCTCTTGACTCATATATGACAGAATTAGAACCCGAGAGTGAGAGACGAGTGTTATGAATAGTCAAAATGGAAATCGCGTGACTCGACTTACCCCCCTTGATTCAGAGTTGCAGTTTTATCAATTGATTCAAAAAAGTTCGAAAAATTTATACTACTTGGAATGACTTTTTCGTAATCATGTCGTATCAGTTCCAGCACATATCCAGCATAGTACACTCAATAATTATTGGTCTTACAAGTGAACAGTATTTGTGTACGAAAAAGGGCGTATTGTTCAGTGGAGCCAGAATGATTGGGAAACAAGAGAAGAATAAAATTGCTTGCAATTTTAAGGAGACAACGATTTGTCTCCTGGCCCGAAGCCGTCTCCGGCGATTGAGGAACTATTCCAACTGGGGCTGCCATGAAAAATCAATAGTAAAATAAATCAATAAGGGTGTGTTTTAGTGTAAAAAATCCACTTTGACTTCTAATTTAGACCTTATGTATTATGTTCCCAGATCAAATCAGAAAGCGAATCCTTATGTAACACCAATCGGTTTTATTGTTTCAGCGCCACTCTTGTGGTTGTTCTATAAGGTTTTCTTTAAAAGTGATATATGTCCCAAGGGATGCTGTGACTTATCAAATATAACTGCATTCTCATGACAGTGTTGGCACAAGTAAACAAGTATTCATATACATTTTATGAGTTACAGAAAGACTTGTAAGTTCGTCAGTTTCCTGAGTAAAAACGAACAAGGATTCCTGTAAGGTGAGACCGGAATGTCTAAGGGGTTTTTTATTGGTTTTGTCACCCCCCCTCAAAGACTCTTATTTTTAGAGGGTTCTTTTGTGAATATCTTGATCCTATATATAGGAGGGATTTTTGAAATAAAATTTGTATTTTATCAAAAATATCATACCCTGTTCGAGTAGTTCATTCGGACATACAGCCGAATTCTGAACCACTCTTTATTTATTATCTTTTTGCTTTTATGTTTAAACTGTTTGTACTAGTAATTATGACATCTACTATTCTCGTATCTTGTGGTGCTCCTAATGGTACTCCGACTGTCAAGGATAGTACTCCTGCAGCTCCAACTACCGCTGATGCCCCTGCTGCTCAAACTACCGCTGATACTCCCGTTGTTCCTCCTGCACCTATCGTACCCCCAACACCATCGGCTGAACCAACACCAACAGCGCCTATGCCTGCAACTCCAACAGCGCCTATGCCTACAACTCCAGCCGCAAACTAGACACACTATCTGTATCTCATATTATCGTAGTCAAATACGAAAAAACGATTCCTATTATAAGGAATCGTTTTTTGCACTTTGTGTTTATGAGAGTTCTATGATAGAGTATAAATTAAAATTTTTCTTGTTTTCTCTCTTATTTTCGATATTATCGTTCTGGTCTATTCTTATAACGCTCAAAAAACTATGCAAAAATTAATACTCGCACTCGCCTGAGAGATGGGGTGTGGAAAAGGAACTTTGACAAGATATCTTGTGTCCAAACACGCAGCTCAGATGTATCGATTCTCAACCCCATTACGCGATATACTCGATCGTATGCACCGGGAAAAAAGTCGCGATACGATGCAGAAACTCTCCACGGCTCTCCGACATGTCTTCGGGGATGATATTCTCTCAGAGATTATACTTGCAGATATCGGACAGAGTAAAGCATCGTGCATTGTTATAGATGGCGTACGTCGAGAGAGTGATATCCGATACCTCAAACATCTCCAGGGATTCAAACTCATCTATATAGATGCAGATCTTTCTACTCGGTATACTCGCGTGACATTTCGAGGTGAAAACGCCTCCGATACTACCAAAACTATCGAAGAATTTATCCGAGAGAATGAGGCCGAGGCCGAGGCGCGCATTCGTGATCTGAAAGAAATCTCAGATATTGTTTTAGAGAACAATGAAACCATCGAGGATCTAGAGCGCGCATTTGAAAAATGTATATCCATATAGGTGAGAGCTTACCGTGTCATTGACACATGAATCAAGCCGTCTGCTATGATTCTTTCTGCAGCATTAAAATAAATATATTTAATGTATACATATAAAATATGTCAATACATTATTGAAATAAAGATTGATTTTTTGTCAAACCGCTCTATAATACACGGTTTATTATATATCTCTTAATCACTCACATACTATGAATAGTCAGAACAGCGTATCAGATACTTGAGCATCTATTACATCTCCTACTTCCACACTTGAGAAAGTGACTCAGTCCGTCAAGAAA
>CALREC010000088.1 GCA_943355085.1 Candidatus Altimarinota bacterium | reverse complement strand
AGAAACCATATACCCAAGAGTTTCTGGAATCAATACAAGAGGATTTCATTTTTCAAAGAGTTGTATGAGTGTATAGGGATCGAAATGATCAGAGTGCGAATGGCTGATAAAAACAACATCCAATGATGCCATCTTCTCATCCTCCAGGGAGATACGCGGATTTCGCTCCATGAGATCACCAAAAACATAGTCAGAGAGCCAAGTATCGACCAATATACGAATATTTTCCCCCTGTTGATTCTGAATTTCCAGACCAAATTCTGTGTGTCAGAAAGGATAGATGAGCATGAATGAAAAAGAAGAGGATAAAATAGGAGATCTCCCATAAAAAAATCCCGAGCAGTCTATTTTAAAAACCAGAAAAATCAAAATAATTTTATTTTGACATACTCTCTTGCTCGGCTATACTCTCTCTTGTTTATTTCTTCAGCACACCATACACATGAATACACTCATCATTACCGCCCATCCAAGTTCCATGGGTTTTACACACTCGATTGCACACGCATATAAAGAAAATGCAGAGATCGAAGGAAGAGATGTGGAAATTCTCGATCTCTACGCCACAGATCTGAAACAAGATTTCCTCCGTTTCGAAAAGATGAGTGATATAGGAAAAAATGAGATCACTCAAAAAATGCAACAAAAAATTGAATGGGCAGAAGAACTCGTATTTGTATTCCCTGTATGGTGGGCAGATGCTCCAGCCATACTCAAAAACTGGATCGACTGTAATTTTACTACTGGATTTGCTTTCAAATATATCAACGGAAAACCCGTTGGTCTCCTCAAAAACAAAACCGCTCGTATATTTGCTACTTCAGGAGCTCCAAGCTTTGTCTATGGCCTATTTCCCCTTCCATACAAAATACTCTGGGGCATGCTACGACTCGGTTTTTGTGGAATCACAACTACTTATCTGAAGGTATTTGGCAACATGGAAAAGACGAGCGCTGTAGATAAAAAATCTGCACTCAGTAAAGAAATGAAAAAGATTTTTGGATAAATAGAACTTACGACGTATTCAGAGAAATTCGCAACATATTATTTCGTCACATTATAGAGGGTTTAGATTTCTGAGTCTGAGAGGGCTCGGATGTCATTTCTTGCCTCATCGATGTATCAAAGATATGCAGCTGCAATAAGATTATCATGTATGTATATATTTTACATAGATTTTACATACACTCATTATTGTGTACAATGACTCCGATATTTAACCTCTTCTCTCATGAAAATCAGCGCTCTACTGAAAAACTTTATTCTCATCCTCATAGTAGTATGATCTCTGTATGGTACGTATGTATATTTTTTCAAAAAAAGTACTACCAATACCGCTTTTACAACAGTTACAACTACGGCTAAGAGGGGTAGTATAGAAAACTCAGTCCAAGTGATTGGTGTATCTGCTTTGGTTTACGAGCAAAAAATGCAGTTTAGTCAAGGAGGGAAAGTGGCAAAACTTTTCTTCAAAGAGTGAGAAAAAGTAAAAAAAGGGCAAATCATGGCAGAACTTGATACCACGGATGTACAAAGTGATATCAAACAACAACAAGTGAGCCTGAACAATGCTCAAATCAAGCTCGAACAACTCCTCATAGGCCCTACCGCAAAAGATATACTCAATGCAGAAAATACTACCATCAATGCAGCAAGCAAGATCACAACACTCGAAAACCAAAGAACCAATATATTTCGAGACAAGGCCAATAAGCAGGGAGATTTTGATAACCAAGGGTTATCAAAAGAAAATGATATTAAAAACAAACAGGCAGACCTTGCCAATGCAAAAAATGAGCTTACAACACTTGAAAAAACTCAAAAAAAAGGACTTTCTGATGCCGGAACCGATATAACAAAAACTCTTGATACGGCCGTGATCGATGCACGAAAACAGATCATAGATGCAGACAATAATCTATACCGCGCGGACGAGATACTTGGCATCAGTGATACGAATCGTCTAAAAAATGATAGCTACGAGGTTTATATTTCTGCCAAAAATAGTTCTCTGCGCACCCAGACAGAAATAGACTGGTCTCGCGCAAGCGAACTTCTGTCTGAAGCGAAAGCTGTATTGAATAGTCTGCCCCAATCAAATCCGAGTAGTACGGAGATAAAAAACCTTCTTTTGGTTCTTTCTAAGACGGAAGATAAAATCATAACCCTTGGGAAAAACTGAACAGATACTATCAATGCGAGCATTAGCTCATCCAATTTTTCACAGGCAAATATTGATACTTATGCAAGTATTTTTGGAAGCATAACAACATCTGCTCAATCAAGTCTCAGCAGTATCAATAATACTCTTGCCAATATTGATAAACTGAGCGATCCTGTACTACAACAGGCAACTATAAATGATATTCTCACATCCAAAAAGCAAGCGATTCGGGCCCAAGAATCAATGATTGCACAATTGCAGAGAGATATGGTCAAGATCGAAAATGACAGATCATATACTGAAAATACATATGATGCACAAATTACTGCAAATGAGCTCGATATAAAGAATGCTCAAGCATCCCTCAGATATGCCGAGGAAAGTCTCAAGCTCCTCAAAGCATGAGCAACCAAAGAAGAGATATCACTTGCTCGTAACTCTATTGTGTCACAAAAAATCGGACTCGAGAAAATAAAAGAGGGTATCAAAAAATATCAACTGGAAGCACCTTTTGATGGAGTACTTAGAAAGGTAGACTTTAAGCTCGGTGACAATATAGTAAATAGTTCAAGTGCTACCCCTTTATATCTCTATATAGAGAATCCAAATCTTGTCGAGATAACAGCAACCGTAGATCAACTCGATGTTGTGAAACTAAAAACAGGGCAAGATGCAAAAATAGTCTTTGATGCATTTCCGACACTCACACTCACATGAAAAGTGAGTGATATAAATTCTACCCCGACACAAACTTCCTGAGTCACTTCATATACTATAAGAGTGACGATGGACAAAGGGGATCGATCTATATTTAGCGGGATGAGCGCTAAGATCAATATAATCATCGAAAGCAAAAAGGACACGATCGTTGTCGCAACATCTTTTGTGACAAAAGGACGGGAACAAACAAGTGTTCTGAGACGGATAGGAACTACTGATACGAAGACGAATATAACACTCGGCATCAGCACCCCAACCAATACAGAAATCATTGAATGAGTAACTGAATGAGATATCCTGGTTCGTAGAATTTCTACTGCAACCGGATCAACATCAAGCTCTCTACTACAGATGCCGAGCGGCACACGAGGAACGAGCGGTGGAGGAAATTTTAATCGTGGACAGTAAAATTGAAGTATTCTCACATCATAATACACTCTTCTCCATGTCCCCAGTTATACAAATGCACGCGATTACCAAATCCTACAAGCTCTGAGAGGAGGATTTAAAAATACTCAAGTGAATAGATATAGAGATCTATAAAGGCGATTTTCTCTCTATCATGGGACAATCAGGAAGTGGAAAATCCACCCTTATGAATATCATAGGCATGCTCGATAACCCAACTTCGGGAAACTATATTTTCAACGGACAAGAAGTCTCTGATCTCACCGATGATGATCAAGCACTCATCCGGCGAGCACATATCGGTTTTATATTTCAAAGCTATAATCTCCTCCCGAGAACAAGTGCTTTAAATCAGGTTATCATGCCACTTATCTACCAAGGCATCAGCAAAAAAGAGAGAACCGCACGAGCGATAGAAGCTCTGAAAAAAGTAGGACTCGCAGACAAAATTCACAATCTTCCGAGTGAGATGTCAGGAGGACAACAACAACGAGTTTCCATAGCTCGTGCCCTTGTCACCAATCCTTCGATCATACTGGCAGACGAACCAACCGGAGCACTCGATAGTAAGACTTGAGTCGAAATCATGGAACTTCTCACGAGTCTGAATAAAGAGGGAAAAACCGTGATTGTGATAACACATGAACAGGAGGTAGATGCGTTTGCACGAAAACATATATTCATTCGTGATGGTAATATCGTAAACAACTAATATTTCATACTCTATAACTCCTCTCTATATGATTCTTACCGAACATATTGCAGGTGCTCTCACATCGATCATATCGAACAAACTCCGATCTGCCCTCAGTATGCTTGGTATTATTATCGGGGTTTCGGCTATCATTATACTCATGGCACTTGGACAAGGAACAACCGCATCAGTGGTAGAACGATTTAATAGCATGTGAGCAAATCTCATAACCC
>CALREC010000087.1 GCA_943355085.1 Candidatus Altimarinota bacterium | reverse complement strand
AGCAACTTTCTGCAAAAAGATCACAAAAGAGGAATGATTACTGAATTTTCAACAAAATGCCGAAGAACTCTACCGTCTCTATCAAGGATTGACACCTTGGCCAGGGATATTCACCATGTATCATGGTAAAAAACTGATTATAGAAAATTGTTTTTATGAAGACTACAGTGATGCGCAAGCTAAAATTGGCACGGTTGTCCGATTCAATAATAACATCTGAATCATTTGTAGTAAATGAATCTTGACTTTGTCTCAACTAAAATTAGAATGAAAAAAATCTCAATTCATACATGAGTTTCTCAATGGACAACAAAGTTTTATAGGCAGTACTCTACCCAACTAATGTCATCCCCATGTTCAATATAGCACTCAACACCTTTCGAGAACTTGCTCGTAACAAGATTCTCTACTTAATCGTATTTTTTGGAATCACCCTTATAGGATTTTCCCTGGTTCTTGCGAGCCTCTCGCTTGGGCAGTCAGATAAAATAGTCGCAGACTTTGGACTTGCCATGGTGGAGGTTTTTGGAATCATTGCCGTTATATTTATAGGAAGCCAACTCCTGTTTCGAGAAATCGAAGGGAAAACCGTTTATCTCATACTCTCGAAACCAGTTGCGAGAAGAGATTTTATCCTGGGAAAATTTCTCGGATTTAGTGCCATACTTTTATTTATCATACTTATACAGGCAATCATCTCTACTATCGTTTTTCTGATAGCGAGCACTCCTCTCTCCTATCTTCTCATGGCTTCGATCGGATTTATCTATATAAAACTCCTTCTTCTTTTTGCGATTATTTTATTTTTTTCCACTTTTATCTCCCCACTTCTGTCGATTCTAATAGTTATGGCAATATATGTCATCAGCCACTCTATAACGACCATGACAGACATGGCATTGCGCTCAGGAAATATAGCCCTCTACTACTTCAGCAAGTTCCTCATGGTTCTTTTTCCAAATTTTGAGGCACTCAATATTAAATCCGTAATCTGAACACCACTCGTACTAGAACCGACTTTTTTCCTCATAAACATAGTACACGGAGGACTCTATCTTGGTGTGATTTTAACACTTACTGTGCTTATATTTAATAAAAAAACTTTTGAAAACTAAGAATCATTCCTCTCACTATCCAGAAGAATATACCCGTGGCTGGGTGGAATTTTTTTACCAGAGATTTGTCGTGAGTGAATCAACACTCATACCACGACTAGAAACGGAGTCACTCGTACGCGAAGCGATAGCTTTTGCCCGTATCAACAAACCGGATATATGTATAGATATCGGAACTGGATCTTGAGCAATCGTTCTTTCCCTACTTTCAGCCATTCATATTCCCCATGTATATGCAACTGATATAAGCAAAAATGCTTTGACAGTCGCGCAAAGAAATATGGAAAATCATGGAAAAAATATCACACTTATAACCGGAGATTTACTAGAACAATTTTTCGAGAACACCTTACTCGAAAACAATAAAAGCATACTCCTGGTCACTAATCTCCCCTACATAAAGCAAGATGATTGGGAACATATGAGCGAAGATACAAAATACGAGCCAATGCTCGCCCTTTTCTGATGAACAAATACAGGGTTTGAGCTGTACGAAAAGCTCTTTTTGCAGGTGAACACTTTTATCGAAAAATATACACCATCAAACCTCACTATTCTGGCAGAAATGGGAGAGGATCAAAAAGATATTGCCACACACATACTCAAATCATACGGATGGGAGTTTTCATTTTTTCAGGATCTACGAGCAATAGAACGATTTATGCGTATAAAAATACGATAAACTATTTTGTCACTTCGTATAATGTTTGAATCGGAAAGAACTTGATTATGGATGGGGGTTTCATCGAAAATGTCATTACATCACTAACATCCCTTGAGGATTTTTTATAAAAGAGAATTGCATGTTGGATTTTTAAAAAGCTTACGACATTTCTATTCTCAATTGATAATAGAAGAGTTTGAGTACAAAATTCTACGCTTTCTCTTTTATGGCTTTTTCAATTTTTGGGATATTGATATCATTACTGCGAGCCAGCCCTGCCTTTTGCAACCGCCCAAGCACTCACCCATCTGTCGTGCGAAACCGTGTTTGTAGTTGCTTGAGTGCTGTTGCATCGCGTGTTCAGTTTATTGGCTCGTGTCAGAGAACCTTCCCAAGAGATTCGAGCAGTATAAATCCTGCGCTTTGTGTGATACCCTGAGTCAGATCTATCAGTTCACCCGATCATCGTGATGGTCGATTGTTTATGGCAGAGATAATGGAGGGCAGAGAGGCTCCAAAAACCCCCAGACCCGCATCTTTGAGAAATTGTACGGAGTCCATAGCTCGATCGATACTGGCTTGAGGGTTTTTGGGGTCAGTGATTTTAAAACTTCTAATCCCTACGCCATCGGAAAAAAGAGAGATAGTATTGTCTGTATCTTTTTTGATCACAACCTGTCAGTAGGTTATAAACTGACCAAGTGGAATGGTGGCAAAATTGGCCGCGATCGATGCAGTGTTCTCATACTGTGGTATGTTTTTTTGAGAGCTTTCTGCTGGCCCCTTTTTTGCTTGTTGTTCTTGTTGCTGTTTGATAATCGCTTCTTCTCTTTTTTGTTCTCGTTCTTGGATCTTTTGATTAAATGTAGTAAAATTACCAGATCGCCACGCAGCTGCAAACTCTCTTTGTACATCCGGATTGCTATAGTTTTCACCCCTCACTCTTGCTGTTTCGACTGTCGTAATATTTTGTATCAAGGCATTTACAAACTGAGTTTTTTGCGCTTAATCCTGAGGGATTTGAGTAGTATCTATGAGCTTATGCGATTGTAAGATCTCAAGTTTTTCCTCGGTTGATATGTTTGATTTCAGTTTATCAAGGATTTCTTTTTGTTTTTTCGGGTCTGTCTTTTTCAACTGCTCCCAAGCTTGCGTATGAAATCAAAGTTTCTCACTCTGTATTTGTAAAGATTTTGCTTGCTCTTTATATCCTGCAGCCAGCAATTGTATAACCGCTTTTCCATCTTTAGAATCCTTTATACGAGTCATGATATCAGTACCATGAAAAATCTTTCGCAACTCCAATACAAGTACATCTCTTGTGATATTAATTTGATTGTCCTTAAATATAGCTGTATTGTTGAGGAAAGCAGCAAACGCCTGGTTTTTTTGTTTTTTTACTTTTTCATCTGCGGGTGGGGGGAAGGCTGTATCTATAATAGAAAATTGTGGAACGATGGTATTCTTTTCTTTATCCAAAGCTTGTTTCTCTTTTGTAACATCCAGTTTGTCAAGACACGATTTCTCTAAGTCTTCAAAATACTGCATCTTCTTGTCACGAGTCTGAGGATCTCAGAGGCTAGATATAGCCTGGAGACCAGCAAAAAATTGAGCCATATAGTATGCATCTGTATTGAGTACCTTTTCATTTCAAATATCTGTTGTTAGTCCCTTATCTCCATTTTTGCATGTTTCTTCTATTCCTGGAAGGACTGTCAGTAGGCTACGAAGCTTCTCATCTGGTATTTTTGCAAAAAAGCCCTCTGCAATCTTTCGTCACTCTGGAGACGTTTTAATAAGATCAAGAATACCTCCTGGCTGATGCTTTCCCATGAATGATACATCAGCATATTGTTCAGGTTCAGCTGACTTTCTTATTTCATCATCTAGTATATTCCCGGTGCTTGCTTGTATTTTCTCCCATAGAGGTGTATCTTGGAAATAGTTAATGAGCTTATTTCCAACTTTGGTTCCTGCAAAATGCGTATCATAAATATGTTTTACTTCATCTGACTTATCGGTATACATGAGCTTCATCATTTGAATTAGTGCATGATATCATGACGATCCCTGTGTTCAGGAACGACAACTTTCTCCATTATCCGTACCAATGCCTATTGCATCCAAAAGTGTTGCTATTTTTTGAAAATCAAAATTTCCTCATGTTTTATACCATGAAGCATCCTGGAGGGTACCAAATGTGTCAAGATATTCTTGTGCTAAAATAATATGAAGCATCTGAGCAAAACGAGGATTTTTGATCAGATCTGGACCTAGTATGTTAAATGTTTCATAAGAACTTGCGATCGTTCATGGTTGTGAGAGGGCTTTTGCTACCAGCTCAGGATTACTGACAAACACTTCGTTATCAATCAATGGCATACCAGCAGCATTGTCAGATATGTATTCTTCTAATTTTTGGTATCAAATAAGCAAGCTTTCCTTTGACTCTCATTTTTGCAAATGTTTCTCAAGAATATTTTCTGGTATACATGCATATAT
>CALREC010000086.1 GCA_943355085.1 Candidatus Altimarinota bacterium | reverse complement strand
CGTACGATACAGCCAATTTCATGCCAGGGGTTATGATTCATGCGAACCTCTATAACACTCTTACGACTGAGAAGTATATAGAATACGAGCATCTACTGCAGTTTTTACTTGTGAATATACTCTTGTTATTTTTCTGTGCGTTAATATTGGTGCGATCGCATAATATTATCCACGGAGTTCTCTACTCGCTCAGTATCATCATCCTTTATGGGATTATTTCTGTGGTGGTATTTACATATTTTGGCATGTTACTGGAGATATTTCCGCTCATCGTCGTGTATATAGTCATGAGCTTGGCTATATATTTCAAAAAATTCATCGAAGAGCGAAAATCAAAAGACCAAGTAAAGGCAATTTTCTCGCGATATATCTCGGAAGATGTCGCCAATGAGCTCATAAAGCTCGGTATCGATAATATGCATCTTGGTGGATCTGAGCGAGAAGTGACAGTGTTTTTCTCGGATCTTGCTGGTTTTACTGATCTCTCGGAGAACCTGACTCCTGCTGAGCTCGGTCAGATTCTCAATATCTATTTCGAGGAAATGTCGTCTATAATTCTTGCTGAAAAAGGGACGATAGATAAATTCATCGGAGACGCTATTATGGCTTTTTGGAACGCACCACTTGACCTTCCGCATCATGCCAATAATGCCTGTACTGCAGCACTACTCCAACGAAAAGCTCTCGAAAAAGTGCGCGCAGAAATCAAGGCGCTTGGATGTGAAACCTTCATAGATATGCGAATCGGGATACACACCGGAAAAGCCATTATTGGAAATTTCTGATGTTCCAAACGATACGACTATACGGCCCTTGGGGATACTGTGAATCTCGCGTCGCGTCTCGAATCGATCAATAAACAATATGGAACCAATATTATTATTAGTGAAGATACCTATAATCAGATTGGAAAGGATCGTTTCATCGTTCGAGAACTCGATATTATTACTGTAAAATGAAAAACAAAACCGATTAAAATCTACGAACTTCTCGGATTTAATAACAAGTCTGAGGCAGAAAAACTGAAACTCTACAGTGAGGCCTTGAAAGGATTTAAAGAAAAAAAATACGATCTATCGATCGATAAATTCAAGCAAATCTGGGATATTCCATCACAGGGATTTGTGAAGAAGCTAAAGGAACTTAGGAAAGTTGAGCTCTATGGACAAGCTCTCGCTTTTTATCGAGATCGTAAATTTAGCGAAGCAAAGGATTTATTTGCAAAAATCGGAGACATTCCTTCTCAAAAATTCATTGAACGATGTGATGAATTCATCAAAAACCCTCCACCAGATGATTGGGATTATGCGTACAGATTCAAGATAAAATAACATACAACCTACGGAATGCTCTATGGGTTGTATGTTATAATTTGTATGTGACAAACTGTCCGACATCCAAGTTTTTTACTTTCCCTGCAAGGGCACTTATTTTCACTTCATCGTACTCATCGACCTCGGGCGCTTGTATCTCCCGGCGGACGATGATTTTTTTATCATCGAAGCTCATGATATATCCGGAGAATGTTTTTCCGCGAGCGGCTTTTGCATGTTTCTCGTAGATTTCGTCGAGTATCTTGGAGAGTTTCTTGAGTCGTTGTTTTGCGACCACTTCGTTCACTTTTTCTTCGAGCTTGGAGCTTGCAGCCAAGGCTTCATCGTGGTACTGGAACACTCAAACCGACTCAAAATTATGTCGTTTTACAAACGCCATAAGATGTTCGAAATCTGCATCGGTTTCACCCGGGAATCCGACGATGAAACTCGTTCTTATAAAGGCACTCGGGAAATGTTCACGGATAGATGTGAGAAATGCCTCCACATGAGCTTCGTCGTAGTGACGCCCCATCCGCTTGAGTATGCGTTCGCTCGAATGTTGAAAGGGTATATCGAAGTAGGGAAGGAGTTTTTTGAATTTACTGAGTCGTTTCACGTGCTCGAGAGTCAGGATGTCCGGGTACATGTAGTAGAGTCGATACTTAAAATCTCCAGGAATGGCTTCTATCTGCTCGAGAAGCTCAAAAAGTCGAGGTTCTCCGTAGAGATCCGTTCCATATCTGGTCGTATCCTGTGCGATGATTTGAATTTCACGAATCCCATTTGCGAGCATGGTATGTACCTCCTTCAGAATGTCCTCTATTTTTCTCGAAGTCTGTTTTCCGCGAATTTGTGGGATGATACAGAATGTACAGGTATTGTCGCAACCTTCTGCGATTTTCAGGTATTCATACCCAAATGGAGCATGGATATAGGCGCGCACTTCGTCGCCTTTCCAGACAAATGCTTTCTCTCCGCGCTGATTCCCACCGATGGATCCGAGGTATTCCATGAGTTTCTTTTCCTTGGATTCTTTCATAGCGACCTTGGCTCGTACGACCGCACCGATATCGAGTCCTCATTTCTTTCCAAATAATAAACTCTCGATGGTCGTATAGCTGATGAATGGCACTACCGAATGGAGATTCTTGAGGCTCGCCAAAAATGTATCATCCTTGACCGATACATAGCACCCCATGAGGATGAGTTTCTTTCCGAGATTATCATAGTGACTGAGTGTCTGCTCAGACTCCGCGCGTGCAGATGAGAGGAATCCGCAGGTATTGACGATGACATAATCAGTCTCGCTATCTTCAGGATCTTCTATGTACTCGATAGGAGTCTTATCTGAGTACTTCAAAATCTCCCCGATAGCAAATTCAAGGTCTACGAGGTTTTTGGAACAACCGAGGTTGATTGAGGAAAAGCGAAAGGACATGGTCATTAAATTTTTTATAATATATGATATTTATTATTCATTTTTTGCTTTTTTTAAAACTTCATTGATTGCTTTGAGAGATTTTTTTACCTGATTTATACTCTCCTTGGTATTTATTTTGAGCTCAAAATTTCTGAGGGAAAAAAGGAGATCATTGATTGATTTGCGAAATGTGGGAATATAAATGCTATTCTTTTTCTTGAGGTTATTATAGGATTTTATGAGAATATCTTGTACTTTTTTAAATTTAACATTCTCAAAATCTTGAATTACCACTGTAGATATATTTTTTTTTCACATTATTGCAGTCATTTTCTCACTACTTGCTCATGTATCCTGTACTGGATTTTCAGGTATGATTGGGGTACCCGAGGTCTTCATATTAAGTGAAAATACTGGATCTCACTCGCCAGTGATGGAACAAAAATCTTTTACGCCATCAAAACAGATATTATTGGTGAAGGCATACCATAAATTTGCTTTCAGTGGATTCTTGACAGAAATAATGGTATCATAGGTATTTTCTTTGTTCAATTTTTGAAGCCTTATTTCATCTATGGTCAGTGAAAAAGGTTTATCGGATACATTATAAAGCTCATTTATACTCGAGATAAGCTCCATATCTGTTTTGAAATTTTTTCAAAATCCTTGTTTTTTAAATACAAAAGAAAGTCAATCCTTGCTCGCAACTGTTTCTAGATTATTGAGATCGAGCATGACTTGAGAAAATGGATTTGTAGTGAGATCTGTTTTAAGGGTAAAAGACAGGGAATAAAATTCATCGTTCTTGATGTTTGATAATTTGAGCCGTCCGAGTGAAATATCTCGATCTCCTGAAACCATGGATGCAGGATTTACTTTTTTATCAGCATCCTTTCCCATCTCAAATGTCAGTAATTCTTTTTTTGTACTTTCTGTAAGAATTGTCCCTGTTAAATAGTTATAATTTGCACTTGCAGTGCTATTTTTTTTGAAAGCAACGATATTTGATTCACGTAAAGTATTGCCATTTTTTATAAAAAGAATATTTTCCCCCTCTTTCAGTTGGTTATAGTAAAAGTCAAACTCTATACCTTCACCCGTTCTCTTCATCTCAATCTTATTTCTGATAGTAAATCTATCAGAACCATTCGAATCTTTTTGGATAACTCCACTACCATCCTTTATAGCCTCTTTTATACCATCTCTCGTATATCCTGTACCATTGAGATTGATCTCTAATTTATACATATCTCAAAAAAATGCCATCGGACTTCCCTTGATTGCAAAGGTAAAATTTGCACTGTCTCATTTTCCCGTATCGATACTCGTAATTCTTGGTAGAGAATACGTACCTACGTGTATGATCTGCTCATTTGAATACTCGTTATTAATCATATCTTTGAGTATAATAGAAAGGGTATCTTGATCTTTTGGGAGCTTGGTTATATCATAGCGAATGATAAATTGACCGAGACCGATAGTGGCTTCTTTGTTTATATCAATCTTGATTCCATTTATGGAAATTTCTTTATTTGAGAGACTTGTAA
>CALREC010000085.1 GCA_943355085.1 Candidatus Altimarinota bacterium | reverse complement strand
TGGTACGGTCTTTGATTCATCGATTGAGGAGTTTGCTCGGAAAACTAAAAACTACACTCCAGGTGCTCGTAAGTATGAACCACTTTCATTTACTGTTGGTGCCGGTCAGATGATTAAAGGATTTGATGCAGGAGTTATAGGAATGAAGCTCGGAGAAAAGAAAACACTTATCATTTCTCCGTCTGATGCCTATGGTGAAGCATTTCGAGAACAAGACGTTCCTGTAAAATATTTTCAAGATATTTTTACAGAAACAGTGTCGCGTGACAATTTTAAGGATGTGATAACCCAAACAGTGCCCATGAGCGCACTCGGTGAAAAAGCAAAAGACCTCGTTGTTGGTCAGACTATAGATGCTGGTAATACTAAGGCAAAAGTCACTAAAATAGATGGAGATAATGTTACCGTTGATATTGAAAATTCACAAAATCCTTTTTATGGTAAAAAAATGAGCGTGGGATTGAAAGTTATGTTTGAAGGCAATAGTGTTACGGTAAAAAAAATCACAGACAGTGATATATTGCTTGAGGTCGTCAATAAGGCAAATCCTTTTTACGGCAAAAAAGTAAAGGTAGGCATGGAAGGAGCTATGCCTAATGGAGAAAAAGTGAAGATACTGAAGCTTACCAAGGACATTGCAACAATTGGAGTTCCAAATACTCACGAACTTGGAGGAAAAACATTAAAATTTGATGTAGAAATTAAAAGTATTCAATAATATGAATGTTCATATCATAACCCTCTTTCCAGAAGTTCTGAGGCCCTATCTCTCTGCGAGTATTATGGGACGAGCTCAAAAAGGGGGTTTTGTGACTTTTAAACTATATAATCTCGCAGATTATTCAGTCAAAAATACTCGTCGCTCTGATGATCGTCCATATGGCGGATTTCCTGGAACTATCCTTGCTCCAGAACCACTCTTTAACGTTATTACCGAGATTGAGACCCAGACATGAAAACATATTCATAAAGTATTCCTGACTCCTCGATGAGAGACTCTGACACAAGGTGTTCTACAGAAATTTTCTCAAAGAAAAGAACAAGATTTAATAATCATCTGCGGACACTATGAAGGAATTGATCAGCGAATTATCGATCTATGTGATGTTCAGGAAATTTCCATAGGTGAGTATGTTCTCTCTTCGTGAGAACTTTCTTCGCTTGTATTTATAGATGGAGTTGTTCGTCTCATACCGGGCGTCATCAATCCGGAGTCGCTTATAGAAGAATCTTTTAGTCCGGCCCTCGGTGGCAAAAAAGAATACCCCCACTATACTCGTCCGGAAGTTTTTCAGGGCATCTCTGTTCCTCTGGAGCTCCTCTCTGGAAATCATAAAAAAATTGCAGAATGGAAAATGAGACAACTCGAGGATGAAATCTCATAATGACAAAATATCGAGCATGTAGGCTTAAGATTTATTTTCCATATTATATATTCTTCAGTACATAGAGGGCATTCGCCACCTCTCCCCGATTCATCATTTTATTTGATTCAAATTTTTGCGCAGCAAAATATATAAGCTCATTGGTTTTTGCAAAATTGGCATATGGAGCCTGCCAATCAGCTGTAGACACATCATCGAAAACTGCAAAAGAAACAGTATCGAGAGGTTCTGGATGAAAAGTATTTATGATAATCTTGAATGCCTCTGCTCGAGTAATAGGATTATTCGGTTTAAAAGTACCATCTGAATATCCGCCAATAATGTTATTGATCTTTGCAGTATTGGCGTACGCAGCGTGCCAAGAAGAAGGATCGATATCAGAGAAATAATTTGGGCTATCTGTAACCAACATGACACCTGCAGCACCAAATACCATTTTTACGAGCTCTGCTCGTGTAATTGTTGCATCTGGGGAAAATTTTCCATTGTCTCCTCAAACGATATCTCTAGATTTCAGAAAGTTGATAGCTGTTGCATAAGGATGATTAGATAAAACATCCGTAAATCAAGAAGGGTTTTCTAAAGAAGCAGGTTTGATTGAAATTATCGGAGTTGCCACTGGAGTAATTGTATCCAATCGAGGAGATGTTGTATCGAGAGCTGCAATCTGATCAAGATATACCAGAGGATTGATCGTATATTTTTTTGCATTTTCCAGACCAAGTCATGTATTCACCGATTCAAAAAAACCCAGTCCTGCTGCCTTGCTTTCAGCAAAAGTAAATGGCCAATAAGGGTGGAATGGAGCTTCCTTTCGATCTATCTGAAAATGCAGATGCTCCCCGGTCGAACCAGAAACATTTCCGGTATTTCCACACTTTCCAATACTCTCCCCTTCACTCACAAGTTGCCCGGGAGTCACGCTATATTCAGAAAGATGGAGATAGCAAGAATAGAGAGTGGTGGTCTGAGTCATATCGGCTGGATCTGGAACATTATCATGCACAATGATGACATAATTTCCGTACGCAGATTTGTTTTCAGCGACTTGTACTACTCCATCAAGACATGCAAATACTTGGTCATGAGAAATCATAGGAAAAATATCAACTCCACAATGGCTTCCAGAACCTTCACGAAAATCACCAGCAATGTAGTTGCCAAGATAGACTGTGGTGAAAGTGTTACTACTTACTGCAAGATCCTGAGGGTCATACTTACAAATGGTTTTAAGTGGATACATATCAAAAGATATTATGGATAATAAAGCACCTATTCGATAGGTATTCTACTCTAGAGGAGCATCTTCTGCAAGTCGAAATTGAAAATTGTCCTCGACAAATCGTCATTTCAGTGCAGAAAGACATCTCACTATGTTATTGTGCCAATTGGATGCTGATGATGCATATATAGGGCCTGTTTTATTACCATATCGAGAGAGTTGATCAATAGTGGTATACTTCCCCAAATACTTGTTGTTGAGGGTTTTTGTCATCCAGTAAATACCATCGCGAGCACTGGCAAATTCATATGTTCCTCATGAGTCTGTATTACCGACATTTCCTATATTGTAGGGTGTCTTGAGATGATTTCCGAGCCCAGTTTCCGCAAGTCCGACACACAAAAGGAAACTCGGATCTACTTTTGCGTTTACCGCTTCCTCAGTCCAGGTGTTAACATCAGAAAATGTCGAGACCGCATAATGCGCGAGGAGGTATTTTTGACGCTCCATCTCATCAGCACCAGCAATCAGAAATTTTGAATACTTAGCAATATTCGCCCTATTTCCATACCGAGCCTTGAGATCCTCTACAAACTTATACCGATACTTCCCTTCTACACTATCGTAACTCACCTTTGTCAGATCCAGAGAACGCAAAGGATCTATCGATTCCCGATTTTTATAGAATTCCAGGTGCAAGTGAGCTCCACTGGTCATAGGTCATGCACCAGGAGTTCCGGGTGCTCATCCTGTCTTTGCAAAAATCTTCCCCACATCAACAAAGTCAAATTTTTGCACGAGCACTTCAGAGATATGTCCATAGACCGTCACAAATCCATTCGCATGTTTGAGTGCTATATAGCCGTATCTTCCTGGAGCTGGCTCCTGTACAAAGTAGACATATCCAGGTGCCGGAGCGACGATATCAGAGCCTTGTGGCATAGGGAGATCTATTCATTCATGTGAACTTCCGAGAACCTTGAAATAGTCTTCATCATGATAGTAGGTAGATATACGTGTTGCATCTACCGGCCATACAAAAGGATTTGCCACACTTTCATCGATAGGATAGTCTATCATTTGTTTTTCAGCAGTATAAAATTTTTGCAGATCGCTGCAAGAATCTATGAGCGCTCCAGAATGAGCAAATGTGTATCCTGATGCAGTAGATATCATAGATGTACCTGAATTCACCATGGAAGTACCCGATCCTACAGAAGAGAGATTATTTTCTGAAAGAGTAGGCACAAGAACACCTCCTGATGCAGTTTCGGCAATGATATCTGCTCATCTATTCTCTACTACGCTACACTTATATGTATCACCAAGACGTGCAAAAACATTGGTGTATTCTTGTGAGATAGTTGTCAACTTTTCCTGAATATCCTCTTCACGTTCTTGTTTAGAAAGGATATACTTATTAAACAAAGCCTCCTGTCACTTTGTGACTTCGAGTATTTGCTCTTTATAGAGTTTTTGTGCCGCAATATCACGATTTCTGGCAAGCAAGTCTGCTCGGAGTCGTACAGATGCGAGTTTATCTTTTTTTAAAGATTCCTTGTTGTAGTAATATTCTTTTACCAGATTACGATGCACTTCTATAAAATTCTGCCCTGCTGTCTCCAAAAGAGATTTATAGTGTATATCGTTGAAGATATCTCCGATATTTCCATCGTTCAGGATAATACTTCGTAGAACATCGATATT
>CALREC010000084.1 GCA_943355085.1 Candidatus Altimarinota bacterium | reverse complement strand
TACGACCGAATCAAAAATCATCACCACCTACTGAAAGAGTATATCCAAATACATTAGTAATACCGCAGAAACTCTCCGATCCAGAAAAATCCTCAAGCTCGTCTTCTGGATATCGCTTTTCGTGATAATTCTGAGTCCCATAATGCTTGGAATTTTTAAAGCTCGTATGCTTCCAAAAGCTGATAAAAATCAGGTCTACGTCTGGATAGATGCCCCTCGGGATTATAGTGTCGAGAGAACAAAATTGATTGAAAAAGATTTGTCAGATTTTTTACTCTGAAAAGCACAAGATCTCCCAAAAGAATTAGATATCGTAGAGGATATAAACTCGACCACCTGAGATAAATCACTCTCTGATTTTGCGAATCTTTTCAGAGGAGGTACAAATCGTATGATGGCAAACCAGATAAGTACGAGGATTAATCTTATCTCACATAAGGAGAGAGAGATAAAATCAGAGCAGTATGCCATACAAATCCGCCCGCTCCTTAAAAACTTTTTGTACAAAAAATATCCAGATATAAAATTCCGGCTTTTGGAAGATCCTCCAGGTCCTCCGACCATGGCAACATTTCATGTAAAGGTGAAATGACAAGAGGATTTGAGTCTCGATGAACTGACATATTTTAGTGAAGCAATAGAAACGACCATTAGAAAGATCGAAAAAGAGGAAAAACTTGCGGATCTGACCGACACTATCTCGAGTTCCTACAAAAAAATAGAAATAACTTTGAACGATGACTTTATAATAGAACGATGACTCAGTGTTGAACAGGTATATCAAACCCTTGGTGCTGTATACAATCCGATTCAGATATCGTTCATTCATACAAAGGAGAGAAAGATTGAACCCTCACGAATAGTGGTCGGTTTCGATAAAAAGGATACTTCCAATATGGATTTTCTGAAAAATATCTCTTTTATAAATCCAAAATGAGAAAAGGTGAAATTGGATGAGATTGCAAAATTCAAGAATGATTTTACATGATGAGAGATCTATACAGATTGACGCAGCACAACGATTCATGTCTATGCAGAAATCGGGAATAATTCGGTCGTTTACCCGGTTTTAAAATTGTATGATTTATTGGGAAATAAGGACTTCGAAACACTCGGTTACAAAAAAGTAGCATCCTCCCCCTATCAAATTGACTTTGTTTGAACAAAAGATGGCAAGAAATACCGGATCGAATGGGGCGGAGAATGGGAAATAACCATGGATACTTTCCGAGACCTCTGAAAAGCTATGATTATGTCACTCCTGGCAATATTTTTCCTCATAGTTGCACAGTTCAAGAGCTTTCGAGTGGGTGGAATCGTCATGACCACATTCCTGCTTTCTTTCTTTTGAATATTCCCAGGATTCTCCATCCTCTATCTTCTGAAGTGAGAATACTTCACTGCAACTGCTATGATTGGAGCGATAGCACTCGGTGGAATCGTGGTCGGAAATGCGATAATACTGATTGATTATATAGATCAGTTAGTAAAAGAAGGAAAATGACTTGTTTATGCCGTTATTGAAGGCTCTAAAAAAAGATTTGTTCCCGTGATTCTCACAAGTATTGCGGCAGTTTTCGGAAGTTTTATCATCACTTCCGATCCAGTATGGAGCGGGCTTGCTTGGTCGATCATCTGGTGACTCTCGGCCTCTGCTATTCTGACGCTTTTCTTTATCCCGATATTTTATTATGACTATCTCCTGACCTATTACCAGGAAGAGCCAAAAGATATACAACTCAGAAATATCATTAAAAACCATAAAAGGAGAAAGGATTAATTTACCCTTAATTATTAACTTCAAACATATATATGAAAACACCGATTTTAGAAAAAATAGAAACACTCTTTTCTGAAAATTCTTTCGCGGAAGTTTCTATGGATGATATCGCAAAAGGGCTCGATATGAAAAAGGCTTCCCTTTATTATCATTTCCCTTCGAAAGAACAGATGTTTGTAGAGGTTTTGGAATTTTCTTTCTCGAAATACAAGACATATCTGACAGAACTTATGGAAAATCCCAGCTTGGATAAGATACTACTTGGGATCATCGGATATCCTATGGAATCCAAAAACCTTTTCAGTGTCGTTTCTCAGAAGGGGTACTGCAAAATAGGAGTGATACGAGATCTGATAGTACTCAAAAATATGGAGCTTCTCGAAATCTTCTACAGATATTTCCATGAGAAATATGGATTTAATCAAGAAAAGACAATGTTACTCCAGAGTCTATTGAACGATCTCTCCAAAAAATACTGTATATTCGACTGTCATGAAACCCTTGATTCGGGTAAACTCATTCCGGAAATCATAAAAATATTTTTTTAATACCTCTCTACTATGAAAAAAATCCTTTCTCTCCTCATCATATCTTCTCTGCTTCTTACAAGTTGCTCACAAGAAGAAATTATAGAGAAAAAAATCTATAAAACCTCCACCGTATGAGAATGATATATCTCATCAGAAGACTCCATTCTTGCAACCGTCGAATGAATGAATGTTTCCGATCTATCATTCAAGGCTCCTGGAAGGATACAGGACATTTTTGTGAAGAAATGAGATACAGTTAAACAGTGACAGATTCTCGCGAAAGAAGGGAATGAGGAGGCAAATATAAACTATATTGGAAGTGCAAACATCCTCTATGAAATCAGAAAAATGTGATTGGATATATCTTCGATGGGAGACAATACAGAGAAAATACGCTTGGCATTATGAAATCTCTATGATGGCAAAATCAGTCTTTTGGAGAATGATTATGAAAAATCAAAAATCAATATTTCTCTTGCTGAAAAAGATCTCGCTCTTGCGAAATCCAATCTGGATAACGTATCAGCAATGTCTTCTGGAACATCGCTCTCTAATATTCAGAGAATACAACAAAGCGAAAACGCCCTATCTATGGCAAAAAATAATCTCACTAACAGTAAAATACTTCTTGAAACAGAGAAGCTCAATACAAAGAAAAATGCCGTTAATTCTCTTACAAATGCCTACATAATAGCGAGAAATGCGAGAGATTATATAGACTCTATTCTTGGTATTACTGATATAAACAAGAGTAAAAATGACGCATTTGAAACATATTTATGAGCAAAAAATAGTAGCACAAAAACGGCCGCCGAAACTTCTTTTACGAAATTTAATAGTGCCTATGAACAAACTTATCGCCTGTATACTGACTCCATTGTTGGTAAGGCTGATATTTCAAAAGATATTCTCATAAATGTGCTTACCAATGCACTCGCTACACTTGAGGACCTACGAGCAAATCTTCATTCGACAAAAGATGTACTCGATAACTCTATTTCATCGTCAAACTTTAGTGAAGATGTTTTAAATACGATGCAAAATCAACTTTCCACTTTACTTGGAAACTTGGAGCTCTCGATACTCAGTCCCACTGGGGCTTGAGTCAAATGAAGTATCGAAGCTATTGAATCTTTTGATAATGCTTACAGTCTCAAAATCAAACAACTCGAGGATGCGGTAAATATAGCATCTGAGGATGTAAATTTGGCAAAGACCGGAAAAAATATCAGTTCTTCCGATATTTCTAAAAATCTTGAGAATCTGAAAACGAGTATTTCCATAAAAGAAGACGGCTTACGTATCGCAAAAATTTGAGAAGAACAGGCCAGTAAAAATATTGAACTTACCAAACAAGAGAAAATCTCCAAGCTTGCAGAAATGGATGCGAACTTGTCTCAGATACAATCAAGATTACGGGAGGTATGATCCAAAAAAGCGGAAGTCCAGATGAATGCTAACATGGCAGCAAATAGTGTTGAGTCATGAATAATAAAAGCTCCTTTTGATGGAGTGATACTGGAGAGGAATTTCGATATCTGAGCTGTTGTGTGAGGATGAATTCCTATTCTTAAAATCTCTTCAAATACTTGAAAATATCTCAAAATCTCTATTGATAACAAGGTTTATGGCTTATCAAAATGAAGTGAGGTACCCCTCAAAAATGAGAGAGACGGAAAAACTTTCACCGGAACGATCTCAAGTGTGGATAATATACAAGATATAACCACCAAAAAGAACTATGCCGAGATTCAAATCACAGAAAAAAATGTTCAAATTTGAGACAGAGTATTGGCATTACTCTCTGAGAAAAAAAAAGAAAAACACATTATTATTCCTCTGAATTCGCTCATCACGAAATATAGCGCGCCAGGAGTATATATCGTACAAAACGGTTACGCAAAATTTCAGATCGTCAAAACACAGGAGTCCGATGAATCTTTCGTTGCTGTGGAATGACTCCATATTTGAGATATAATCGTAACAGAAGGGAAAGATATGATTCTAGATGGA
>CALREC010000083.1 GCA_943355085.1 Candidatus Altimarinota bacterium | reverse complement strand
TATGCCAAGCGACGTATTGCTGAAGGATTTTCATTTACCAGGTTTCCGAAACAAGAGGAGCTTTTTCAAAAAGACTTTCCATATGAGCATACCATCGATCAGCACACCGCTATATCAGAAATTCTTGCTGATATGGAATCGAGCAATCCAATGGACAGACTTTTATCCTGAGATGTGGGATTTGGAAAGACGGAAGTTGCGATGAATGCTATCTATCGAGCATTTTTGAACGGAAAACAATCTATCCTTATATCTCCTCTTGTAGTGCTCGCATATGAACATATGGAATCACTTCAGGGTCGACTGACTCAGTTCTGAATACGACTGGCAGTTTTGACACGATTTAGTACCCAGAAGGAAGCAACTGTCATTCTTGCATGACTCAAGAATGGGACTATTGATTGTGTCGTTGCGACTCATAGAATCCTCGGGGAAGGTATTATATTTAAGAATCTCTGACTTCTTGTTATCGATGAAGAGCATAAATTTGGTGTCATGGATAAGGAGAAGATAAATGCGATGAAGTCGAACATTGACATACTTTCGCTTTCAGCAACTCCGATTCCACGAAGTTTGAACCTAGCACTTTCTGGGGTAAAGAAGATCTCTGTGCTCACAACTCCTCCTCCGATGAAAAAAGCTGTAACGACAATCGTGACAAAGTGGAATGAGATGGCAATAAAAGAAGCGGTAGAAAAAGAGCTTGCTCGATCTGGTCAGGTGATATTCCTTCATAACAGAGTTGCTTCGATCGAGTCGGTAAAAAGACAGCTTATTGGAATACTTGGCAAACATGTCAGAATAGCTATTGCCCATGGGAGACTAGATGGGATGCAACTAGAAGATATAATTATCGACTTTAAGAATGGGAAATATGACATATTACTGTCTACTACCGTCATAGAGAATGGAGTTAATTTTCTCAATGCAAATACTATTTTTATAGATGATGCGGAACGTTTTGGACTTGCACAACTCCATCAACTTCGGGGGCGAGTAGGGCGAAAGGATCGAGATGCCACATGTTATCTCCTTTATCATAGCGAGAAACTCGACTCAGATGGAAAGAAACGACTTCTGACAATCGTAAATAACTCAGAACTCTGAGCAGGTTTTGAAATAGCTCTGCGCGACCGGGAGATACGTGGTGCTGGCGATGTACTTGGCATTAAGCAGTCCGGAAAGACCCATGATACGGGACTTTCTCTCTATTTCACTCTCTTGGAAGAGAAGATAGAAGAGCTCAGGAGTGGGAAAGTGCTTGCAAAAAATGATTGTAAAATTGAGCTGGATATTTCTTATTTTATAGAGAGTGATTTTTTTGATTCCGAGCTGGATAAAATTCGTTTTTTCCGTAATATCGAGTCCATTGAGACGATAGATGATTTAGAATTCACTCATAAAACCTTTGAGGATGCCAATGAAAAACTTCCCGAGTCTTTTGAAAATCTCTTTCTCCTACTTCGTGCTCGAGTGATTTTTCGTAAGTTTTGAGTCGTCTCTCTCAAGAAAATTGGTTCTAGCTATGTTTTTGAGCTCGATTGAGCTACGGACGTACCAATAGTCCGCAAGTTCCTAGAACTCGACACTACAGGCGATTTTGTGCTGGTGTCAATACATAAAATCAAGTTAAATGTCAAGAATTTTAAATGAGATCAAGACTTTCTGGAGACTTTTCTGAGGAGATGAGTGTAGGATGATATACTCGTTAATAATATTTTTTTGAATTTGTATTTTTCCACTAGATTTTTTTTACTCTCTTTGTCATAAGATATATATCTTTCAGAAAGATAATGAATCATATTTTGGATATTTTTAAGTATGATTCATAAGATTAAAGAACGTATTCAATATTTCAATATATTTTTTAAATTGCTCCATACTTACTTTTTGTATATATTCCGCCCTTTCTCTATTAAATCTTTTTTCAAGTTCATACAGGATTATAGAATCCTTTCTTACAGATTCTACTAGTTCGTCTGAAATGTCCTTAAGTTTGATAGAATTGGAATAATATATATAGCATATATGGAGAACATATATTATATATTGTTTAATTTTCAAATTTCAATCAAGCGCATCTTCGAGATATTCTTTCTTTGTATTTCGAATAAAATCTGTCAGCTCCAAGGATGTGATTTGTTTAAAATTTTCCTTTAGGTCACTTAGATGTACTATATTTCCCTTTTCTTTTTGAATATATCCCTCACTAGTATCGTATAAATAATCATTTTTTCCTATAGATTCAGTAATGCTGAATATTAAAGCTAATAATTTCTCTTTTATTATTACGCTTTCTTCTAACAAGAGCTCAGCTTGAAATATTGGAATACAATAATTATTCTCTTCCTCACAATAAAATATTTCTATCCTTCATCCATTGAAATACAGAGTGGTATACTCAGAAGTTGCCATTATTTTTTTCTCAATCCTAAAAGTTATTTCTTCATATAAGAAAAAACTTTCTATATCTGAGATGAAACTTTCCGTTTTAATTTTTTCATATTTTTTCTCTAAAAAGGGAAATTGAAACTTATAGATACTGAGGCAATACTGCATATTGATTTCTATTTAGTAATTATAATGTAATTATCGTACACAATATAGAGTATCTTAAAAAGATTTTAAAAAAAGTAAAGCCTGTTTTCTGGCTTTACTTTTTTATCTTAATTATGAATTTTCTTCAGGTGTCTGCTTTAATTTTTGTGCTTTTGGTGCAAGGGTTTTTTCTTGTTTTAGACCTATGACCTGCATTATCTCATTAACTTTTTCTTCTCAAACCGTATTTTTGAAATTCTCTACCATAGCTCATATATTTGCTCAGCCATTTGCTGAAAATAAATCCATAAAGTTTTTTATCCCATTCCCTCCATTTTCACCAGTGGAAATGACTTTGATTTGAGCCTTTCAAAGAGCCTTTGCCTTTTCGAGATCGACCACTTCTGATAACTTCACCTCTAATTCTTTTATCATAAACTGAATCGCAATTGGAGAAAACTCATTGAGCGCTTTTGCCATCTCAGTCTTATTTTTCGCCTCAGCACTTCACATATAATCTACTCTTTTTGCTTCAGCAAATCAGATTGATTCGATTTTTATCTTCTCTGCTTGAGCCTCTAGCTCTATTTTTATCTTATTGGCTTCTGCTTCTATTTGTGATTTTTGTTTCTGTTCCTCTGCCTTGATTATCTCAATGTTCTTATTGATCTGTGCTCTTTTTTCTTCCTCTAATTGCTTGATTGCTAATTCTTTTTCTTTCGTAACTTTTGCTGATTCATAGAGGCTTTGTTTTGCTTCTTCTTTTTGCATAGCAAGCATCCTCTCTTTCTCTATCTCCATATTTTGTGTTACTCTCTCATTTTCAATTCTCTTGATGTCAGCTTCTCTTCTACTATCGTATTCTACGATATCAGCCTTTGATTTTGCCTCTGCAGCGCGGGCTCTTGCTTCCGAATCTTTGTTTTCCTTTTCTATCGTTGCTCTTTTTTGATTTTCAGCTACTTCTATTTGTGATTCAGACTCTATTTGTGATCTTTTCTTATTCATGATATTGTCAATGACCTTGCTACTCTCATCTTCAGGGTCGCGAATATCCATAAATTCAACATTTTTTAGATCTACTCACCAATCCTTTACTGCCGAGAATACTTCATTGTAGAACTCATCCTTTATACCAACGCGTGATTCCATTATCTCGATAATATCTTTTCAGGCAAGAGTTTTTCTTACCACTCATTTTAAGATCTCGTTAAGCTGGGATCTTAGTTCCTCGATACTGAATATTTTTTGAGCAGCTATCTCTGGTTCTTTGATTACAAAAAACGCAGTTACATCTACCATGAAAGGAACTTTTCCACTATCGTAGGCCCTGTAACCATTCAATTGTAATGTAAAAATACTCAAAGGGAGTCACTGAACTTCTACTCAGAATATAGGTACCCAGCTTGGCCAAGAAATATACACATTTCCAGAATCAAATCCTCTTCAATATACTTCTGAAGTTTTCCTTCTTTGTACGATGTGAACTTCATTAGTGGGAACGACACGACGTAAGTTGATTAAAATAGTTATGACTATCCCCAATATAACTATCCCAGGTACAAGTGATACAAAAAGTCAGAAAAGCGAATCCATATTTCATTTGATTAAAAATATAAGCTACGATGCTAATATAGCCTAAACTACATATAAATGCAAATCTTGAGCTCCTTTTTTAATTTATACTAACTTGACAAAATAAAACGGTGTATATAATGGGGGTATGGCTAAAATCATTCTCACCCTCTCTCCAGAAGATCTGGAGAATATCCAGCTCAAGATGCATGCATATGCTCGGGATTGGAAAATCCTTCGAAGACTTCGCTGTAT
>CALREC010000082.1 GCA_943355085.1 Candidatus Altimarinota bacterium | reverse complement strand
TACAAATTGAACTATTGATAATATTTATAACTTTAAATGACCTATTTGATGAGATGTAAATCCATTATTTAGAATTTGAGGATGTTTTAATGGTTTCTTTTCAGATGTCCTCATCGACGAAGTTCGTATTTACAACCGAGCCCTCTCCGACTCAGAAATCCAGACTCTTTATAGTGCGACGAAATAACACAAACATTTTACTTTTAGTACGAAAAATATTCAATATATGAAATATTTAGTACTAAAAAATATAATATGATTTTCCGACGAGAAAAATATCTGGATAAAATATATTCTTCCCTTAAAAAGGAAAAACTGGTTATTTTGCTCGGAACTAGGCAGGTTGGGAAAACTACTCTCTTGCAGATATTGCGTAATGAACTAGGAGGTGATGTCTACTACTATTCTTTTGAAGATGATTTTTCTAAAATTGAATTCATGACCAAAGCTGATTTTATTGATTATTTTAGGCTCAGTCTTGGTATAGATTTTAAGAAGGAGGGGATATTCCTCATTGACGAGTTTCAGTATGTAAAAAATGGTGAAAAAATCCTCAAATCTCTCTATGATGATAAAGAAATATTGCTCAAGTTCGTAGTAACCGGTTCGGGCCTGTGGACTTATGGTACTGATAATAAAGGGACACTTGTTGGGAGATGAGATGAGATTTTTGTGTATAGTTTTGATTTTTTTGAATTCTTGGAATCAAAACTCGATATATCGAAGAATTTCTCTTCATTCTCGAAAAAACTCTCTTTATTTCCCGGGTATATCCTTTTTTTACTGATAAATTCAAAGAATATTCTCTTCTCCCAAAATTTTACTTTTCAGATGTCGGAGTGTTGAATTTTATCGAAAAATCCTTCGATTATAGAGAAAATAATGGGAAAATTATAGAAAATTTTGTCTATAATGAGCTCGAGAAAAACAAAAAATTTGGAAGTGACTCCATCAAGATATATAAAAAACTTTCAAAAAGTGAGATTGATTTTATTTATGATGGACTGGATATGTGTATTCCTATTGAGGTAAAATCAGGCAATACCGGAGCAATACCAAAAATTTTTTACTCATTTGAAGAAGAGTATGGTCAAAAAACAACCGCCTATATACTCACGAATCGTCTCTATTCAGAATCAAAATCCATAGCATGAAAAAAGTTATCTATTGTCCCAAATTGGTATATCGGAAAATCGATCAGATCAACCTATACCATGAAAGAATAATATAAAATCTCCACTTAGTCTCTTACTATATTTTTGTTTGCATTTTTTATCAATTGTACTATATTTGAGAGTAAATATTTAACTTAATTGTATCTACCCTCCCATGCGATTTACTATAGAAACAGGAAAAACGAATGATGTCCTTCGAGCCAAAAGTGAAAAAGTAACCTCGACCGAGCTGAAAAAATATGTACAACTCGCGGAAGATATGGTTCGATATATCAAAAACCCTGACAATGGTGGTGTTGGTCTTGCGGCACCACAGGTTGGGGTGAGTAAGCGTATTATTTGTGTCAGTCTGATGCGAGATGGGGATGATGAAAATTATCGAACGATCGGCATGATCAATCCTGAGATTATAGAACATGTAAATGAGATGGAGCGTGATAATGAATGATGTCTGAGTGTCCCCGGAGAAAATGGAGATGTGGATCGATGGAGGCGAATCAAGGTTTCCTACATTGATACCTCTCTTCGTCCTCAGACGATTCTCCTCTCCGGTCTTGCTGCCCGCATCGTACAGCATGAGATAGATCATCTTGATGGCATACTGTTCACTGATCGGGTGAAAAAAATAGAACCAGAGGTGCTTCAGATGCATGTCAATACACCATAAAATATTTATGTATGTCTTTAGAAATCCATGCTTCTTGGCACCAAAATCTCGCTTGAGAGTTTCAAAAATCTTATTGGCATAAGCTGATCTCTTTTCTCTCAGATGAGTACGCTCACCAGATATGTTTTCCGGGGCAAAAAGATATTTTTCGGGCATTTGATGTCACGCATTTTGATGCGGTCAAGGTGATAATTCTTGGTCAGGATCCGTATCATACCCCGGGTATCGCTACGGGTATGTCTTTCTCTGTTCCGAGAGGAGCAAAGATACCACCAAGTATCAAAAACATATTTAAAGAAATACTGAGTGATATTGGGGCGAGAAAAACCCAAGAGGATTTGACGCCTTGGGCAGAACAGGGAGTGCTCCTCCTTAACTGTGTACTCACTGTACGTGCGCATCTCCCATGATCTCACACGGGAAGATGATGGGAGATTTTTACCGATGAAGTTATTCAGATGCTTTCTAGAGAACGAGAGCATTTAGTTTTTATTCTCTGGGGAAATCATGCTATTTCCAAAATAGATCTTATCGATAAAACCAAACACTGTATTATCACTTCTTCGCACCCATCACCATTTTCGGCTCGAAAAAGTTTTTTCGGGAGTCGTCCTTTTTCCAAGACCAATGAATATTTAAGAAAATATGGAATCCAGGAAATAGAGTGGTAAGGCTCTTTTTTCTTGACTTTCCTCTACATTCCTCTATCTTTCATATCTATCTTATATATCACAAGCCTCATGCCTCCACAAACACTCCAAGAACTCAAGCAAGAAAATGAGAAACTTCGCCACAAGCTCGATGTGTGTATCCGCTTCATGCGTCGCGAGGTAGAAGAATCCGTTCATAGGATATCTAAGCGCAAGGTGACCCGGATGACAGAAACCGGACGTGATGATTTTTTGCGTGAAAATCAAGAAGTGATTATATCTCAGCGCATCACGGATTATTTTGGAGATCTATTGCTTCTCAATGCTCCGAAGGAAACTATTGAATACCTTGTGGGTTCCGAGATTAGTTTCTATAACCTGTGCAAAAATCCAACACTTGATGGTTTTTCGGTGATTGGATCGTATCATAAAATCCTCGACGTTTGGGTGGAGCAGATGATCATGAACCAGTTTCGAAAATTTGCCCAAAAAAAAGGAGCAACTATTCTACGGGTTAATGATCCTATGGAAAAAGCACTTCATAGTGTCGTCACCAAAAAGTTCATTCTCTCACTCGGGCGTCTTTTTGGACTTCTGCGTATGATCCGAGATGGTGAAAAGCTCCATGATTTCTGACAAACCTTTTCAGATTATCTGAATAAGTATCCGGATCTTCGCAATGTGCTTGTATCAGATAAATTTTTTCTCTTGTTTGAAAAAATCATAGAGAGTGATGTATTTGGAGGAAAACGTCATCAGGGAAGCATCTCCCTCTCAGATACAAAAAACACCCGCAAGTGGGTGACGGGTGATTTTATAGAAAAAGATGGTTTGTTGTACCAAGTATTAGAATCTCAGGCGGTGTTGTATTAAATCCAATGTTTGTAGGAATGTGCCTTGGAGCATCTCTACAACAATAAACGTAACTCATCCAGTTCTCCTGGTGTAAAGTATGATAAAAGATGCAAGAAGTTATTTTTTTCTTCCGGTCATATAAGTTCGGATGTCTGTATCTTGGATGCGATATCCATTTCTACTAAATAGCTCATGGGGAGTATATTTTAGATAATTTGAAAAACTTTTATCAGTCGTATGTGAGATACATTAAAACATAAAATATCAAATATGTCAATTATTTTAGGTATAGATCCAGGGACAACCACTGTGGGCTTTGCAGTAATCGAGAGCAGTGGTAGAAAAGTCACGATTATTAATTATGGAGTCATATCAACAACACCAAAGTTAGACATCGCCTCGAAGCTTTTCGACATCACGCAGGATCTCGAAAATCTCATCGATACCTACCATCCAACCATCGTGTGAATCGAAAAACTCTTTTTCTTTAACAACCAAAAAACAGGTATTGATGTCGCTCAGGCACGTTGAGCTATCCTCCTCATTCTGAAAAGAAAAGGACTTTTTATTCATGAATTTACTCCCCTTCAGGTGAAGCGAGGGATCTCGGGCAATGGAACCGCCAAAAAAGAACAGGTGCAAAATGCTCTGAAAATTATTTTCAAACTCGATGCGATACCCAAGCCCGACGATGCCGCCGATGCGATAGCGATTGCCTACCTCGCGAGCTTGCAAAAGGATATATTGTAAAGAAAAAAACAAGCCACCATCCCGAAGGTGGTGGCAAGCAAGAGGAATCGCAAGTGATTAAGCACTAATCATCGAAGCGAAGGAAAAAACATATTCATGCTCCCCGAAGAGCATTTTGCTCAAAAAAGACTGGTTACTTTCTTGATTTTTACATAAGCCGTGCGCATGCACCTGGGCTTCTCCCAGGGTGAGGAAGCCTGTATTGTCTACTGCAACGGGCTTCAATCCCAAGAATGTCCGTTTGTAGACAACAATTGAAACATAAATCATATTTTCTCCAAATCCCCCATCCGTCTCGCTCCGGAATAGGGAAAATCAGTTGATGGGGAGTTGAGACCCATGCGCACGAATTGTGCTGGAGATTTCCAAACCGAGAGTGATTGGATAGACTATATATATTAATTAAAACTGATTTGTCAAATTTTATTCTGTATCAAA
>CALREC010000081.1 GCA_943355085.1 Candidatus Altimarinota bacterium | reverse complement strand
TTTTCATCTCCATCTCAAATTATTATTAGTTCTAAATCAGGATATTTTTGAGATATTTTCTTAAATGCTTCTATAAGCAAATCTACTCATTTCAATTTTACAAGTCTTCATACAAATCATATTCTTATAAATTTTCAGTCCTTGCATCTTTCAATAGGAATAAAGCTTGTTCCATTATAAATCACTACAACTTCCCTATTTATAAATTCATTTTGAATAAAATATTTTACTCACTCACTAATAGCAACTATTTTTCCAGCCTTCTTAGTTATCCATTTTCCAAGACATCTATCATAAATATATGCTAATTTCGAGTATAACTTACTTCTAAGTTTTACATAATCAGATCCATGTTCTACATGAATCCATGGTAAATTATAATATCTTGCGAATATACCACCTATAAAACTTGAAAGAAAAAAACGAGTATGCGTTTGTATGACAACTTGTTGATGGGTTATCTGAAATTCTTTTATTTTCATTAATAAGATCCAAAATTGTTTTGTCCAGAACTTAGGTACTGGAAAATTTGAAATGAGATCAAATGCAGGAAGTATATATACTCCATATCCATCTTGTTCATATGTTGATATATCATCCTTCTGTCAAACAGAGAGTATGATATTCAATACATTGCCATATCATTTCATAGTATAGCATCTGGAAAACTCCTCAGCAACAGTCTCCAGTCCTCATTTATGAGGTGGAAAATAAGGGAGAAACTGGATGATATTTATCTTTTTATCGGCCATAATCTAGATGTTATTGCATACGAATCTCCATGAATCCTCAACTGCCTGCTGCACACTTCTCTTCGCTTCCCATCAGAGCAATTCGCGCGCACATGATGAATCAGCATAGACCGAAGCAAGATCGCCAGGACGTCTGGAAAGAATTGTATATGGGATATCTTTTTTGCTTGCAAGACGAACATTTTCGATCATCTCAAGCACACTTGTACCATTTCCGGTACCTATATTGATAGCATGAAAACTTTGTGTATCTCACGTCAATACTTTGTGTATGGCAGCCAAGTGGGCTTCTGCAAGATCATTCACATCTATATAATCACGCACCCCCGTTCCGTCTACAGTATCATAATCATCACCATATACTCAGACTTTATCTCGCTTACCGATAGCCACATCTAATATATATGGGAGCAAATTATTGGGTACCCCATTTGGTCGCTCTCCGATATACCCCGATGGATGAGCTCAGATAGGATTAAAATACCGAAGTGCTATGGCATTCCATTTTTTTGCAGCAACCAAATTTCTGAGCACAAATTCAAGCGTCAGCTTGGATGTCGCGTAAGCATTGGTAGTTCCGAGCTCAGCTTCTTCGATCAAGGGCAAAGTATTGTCTGCAGAATATACCGTAGCACTAGAAGAAAACACGATATTACGAATACCTGCTCGTTCCATTTCTTCAAAAAATACGAAAGACCCTTGAATATTATTATTATAGTACTCAAATGGCTCATTGACACTTTCCCCAACAGATTTCAATCCAGCAAAATGAATGACTCCAGAAAAATCATTGGATTTGAGAATGGAAGCCACAGCTCCACGATCACGAATATCCGCATCATAAAAAACTGGTCTGTAGCCAAGTATCCGTTCTATACCATCAAGCGATGAGAGGCTAGAATTGGAGAGATTATCAAGAAGTATAGTCTTAAAGCCTGATTGTTCTAGGGTCACACAAGTATGCGAACCAATGTATCAAAGCCCCCCAGTCAGGAGAATAAGTGGTTTCATAATTATTTAATTAAAAAATTTTTTCCAAAGCATCTTAGTAACTATCCGCCAAACACCACCAAGATGTTGACCTTTTGCCAGGGTATCTTCGGTATAGGTAACATTCACAGGGACTTCTGCAAATCGGCACTTTTGATGCCGCATTTCATCAACAAATTCAGAACCATACTCCATGCCATCCATAGTCAAACGAATCTTGTTTACAGTTTCTATCTTCATCATACGATACCCATTATGAGCATCGGTAAGCCATACCCCGCTTATAAAAAATGTAAAAAATTGTCCTCAAAAAAGGGTAAGTCGGCGAAAAAATGGCACATTTGTGTGAGTTTTGACGATGAACCGCGAGCCAAGAACAAGATCAAGAGTAGGGTCTTTTTCAAATACCTTTATAAATACAGGCAGATCTTCTATGTGATGTTGACCATCCGCATCAAAAGTTACGACATATGTAACTCCTAGGATACAGGCATTGCGACGCATATATTCAAATCCCGTTTCCAGTGCTGCCCCTCCTCATCTATTAAATGGATGATGCACCACATGGAGACTCGGGAATTTCGCGAGTATCTCGAGAGTATTATCTTTCGAACCATCGTCTACAACGAGGATATGAGTATATCCAGCTTGAAAAATCGACTCTATGACGGGAGTGATACGGGTCGCTTCATTATAGGCTCTTATCAAGAATATGATCTCATCCTTATTTATGGTCATGCTGATTTAGTTTATCTTCTAAAACCCCTATTTCTCGAACCAGTCTGGTGATATCTTCTCTATTTTTCTCAGCCTTATTGAGCAAGAGAAGAACAAAATAAAAAAGGAATACTATACTCACATATACGAGTACATCGGCTCATCGTTGGAGTCCAAAAACACGGCCCATCATATCAAGGGTAGTTGGAAAAACAGTAAACACAAACAATCCGATTCAGATTCAGATAAATACGAGAAAATGAAGTGCATTAAACTTCTGTCGTTTAGCAATATCAAAAGCAATAATAAAGATTATAAAGCCTGAAACGATAAAAAATGCCTGGAGGAGATTCATGGAACAAGACTGGTTAGATACCAAAGATTACAGGATATTATATGATTTTTTCTATATTTGCAATCTTTTCCCTTCACAAAAAGTCTTGTCTCTATATAATCATGTATATGAAAATATATATACGGATTATTCTTATAATATGTATACTCCTCTCCATGGGGTATTATTATGTTATATTTCTCCTTCCTCTCTCTCTCACCCCCCTTCCTTCTTCGACTATTTTTATCGATGTAAACCATCAGGAAATTGGGGAGGTTATTTTTTCCGGAAGCATACGTCATCAAGACATTAGCTTCGAAGAGATTCCCGATTTTTATAAAAAAAGTCTCATAGCACTCGAAGACAGAACATTTTATAGCAATAATGGTATCAGTCTTCGTGGTGTCCTCAGGAGCGCACTTCGTAATATTCAAGCATTTCAAATCATCGAATGATGAACAACTCTGTCTTCAGGACTCATTCGCAATGCACTCTGGATACAAGAAGACCGTACGCTCAAGAGAAAAATATGAGAGTTTTTGTACGCACTGCGTCTCAATCAGATATATTCAAAAGATCAAATCCTGACTGAATATATCAATCGTGTCAATTTCGGATACCTCAACTACGGACTCAAGTCAGCAGCCAAATATTATTTTAATCGCACCCCCAATGATCTCACAAAAGCAGAACAAATAGCACTCCTCGTACTCCCAAAAGATCCAAAAAAATATGATCCGTATAATAAACCCAAGCTTTTTCAACAACGCTTCCATCATGTGGTCACCACTCTTCAAAAAACATGAATCATAACCATGAATGAACAAGAAGATATATTACGAGAAACTCTGATTTGGAATATGGATCATTCTCTTCCTCTTCCTTATGTGCTTGATTTCCTAAAGACACAATCACGCACACACCATGCAACCACTTTTGATCGGAGTCTCACCGAACAGATAGAAGTGCTTGCAAAAAATACACTAAGAGAACTTTCGTGGAGAAATGTAACAGATTATGGGATTCTCATAGCAGAAAGAAGTAAAACCAATCCTCTCCTCAGGGTGATGATTTGAGGAGAGAATTATCAGGATCCCATCGCATGACAGGTGAATACTACTCTCGCCAAGAGACAACCTGGATCTACCATCAAACCTTTTACCTATGCACTCGCATTCGATAAACTGGGCTTCACTCCAGAGACAACCATTCTCGATTTTCCTATCGCATACAAGACAAGCGAAAATTATGCCTACGAACCAAAAAATTATACACTCAATTACAAAGGAGAAATCAGTCTTCGTCAGGCGCTCTCAGAGAGTGTCAATATTCCTGCGATAAAACTGGCAGAACAAATAGGCCTCTCTTCGCTGCTCGAATTCCTGAGAAAAGCGGGCATGTCTTCTCTCAGAGAGGATGTAGATCACTATGGCCTCGGATTAACCCTGGGAAATGGTGAGACATCTCTCTATGAACTCTTACAAGCGTATACAATTTTTACAAACCAAGGATCCTATTGTCCATTTCAAATATTTTCACCTCTCTCTCGCTCTCTCCGAGAAAGAGAAACGATAAAAGATAAAACAATCTCCCCTCTCCTTTTAGGAGAGGCTCACGAAGGCAATACTCCTGGGGTAGCTTGATGGGCAAGGTGTACACAAGTCATAAACTCCAAATATACCGATATGGTGGTATCTATTCTTTCTGATAGATATGCAAAAATTGGTGATTTCCCTCTCAATTCAGCGCTTGAT
>CALREC010000080.1 GCA_943355085.1 Candidatus Altimarinota bacterium | reverse complement strand
TACTTCGTGAGACGTTTGAGTTTAGTTTCTTATTTTATCTTCTCGGTGATAGAGCTCAGGTAAAGTTCACATACTTCCTCCACTTCTTCATAGCTAAAATCAGGATGCACTGCGAGCACTCGGTATATTATTTCAGAAAGCATTTCAAATAGGTCAATATATAATAACGGGAGTGTAATGATAGGACCCATTTAGTCAAGTAAACTCTTTCGTCATCTCCATCCTAAATGCAACAAAACTTGGAAATAATCATCATAGAGAGTAAATATTTCAGTAGACACATTTATCTCCTGTATGAAATAATTCTATGCAACTTACTCTCTGAGAACTCTATATGTTAAAAGCTCTCATCTCTGCACAATATGTATTATACCAGCTACGAGAATTTAAGCCAGAATTTAATTAAATGGAATTTAACTAAAAATATTTGACAATTAAATAAATATATAATATTATATACTCATCTACTGCTTAACGAGGTGAATCCATCTTACCACAAGCACAAAAATAAAAACAAATTCCGATAAAAATTTGTACAATAAAAACTTATATCTGAAAAGTATTTTTCTTATATAAAACGAGCTCGTCATACTCGAAAAAAAGACGGGAATGCAGTAGATACGATCAAGGAGTGGATGGAAAACTCCTGACACAATCACAAATAATCCGTACATAGGCATCTTTCATTCGACATATGCCTCGCATGTACGGATTTTTTTATGCCATTTTTTGGTTCAGAGATAGAGTGTAATGCTATCTGCTTTTTCTTGTAATTTTTTTATAAGAAGTCTTCCAGTTCCGGTACCACGAGCCTTTTCACTCAGAAATCAACAAATATCCGTTACTCAAGTAGGATTGTGTCAGAAATAGAGCCCGCGTATTTTTAAATCAGACTACTGAAGTTTCCTAAATTTTTACAAAACAACCTTTTTCCATGGGTATATCTGAATAATTTTTGTATCTCAAAGTTTTACTTCTCCTGGATTATGCATATGTCCATGAAAAAAATATCCTGGTTTTTTCTCTTCTATAAAAGAACGAATAGACTTTAAACCACGATACATAAGATTATCTCAAGACATTATTCCAGCACAAGGAAAATGAGATATAAGAACATCTACTCTCTCCATATTTACAAAATTTTCAAGTTTTTCTTGTATTTCGATAATTCATGGGTTTTTGGCATTTTTTGAAAATGTCTCGGAAAGCATATACGAAACATTTCCATTAATACCAAAGAAACTTTTGTCTTTCACTAATATACGCTTAAATGTTATATCTTCAATACTACAGTGTTTAAATATATCCAACTTTTCTGTTAGTCCTTCGGATGGATCATTGTTTCCAAGAATTCCTATCTTTCTTATAGGAATGTTTTTAAGTAATTCAAAATCTGCAATAAGATTATCTCATAGAAATACTATAAGGTCAACACCCTCGAAGTTTATCTTATCGATGTATTTCGAGAGTTCTCAGTGGGTATCTGAAAAAAGGAGTAGGTTCATGGTAGGTATTTTGATATTATTATCAGAGATATAACAATGTGTATAATCAATATCTAAGTGCAATTTTTAACAGGAACGATATTATAGATGTACTTACTATCAAACCATATCATGCCTATGAAACAGTATATACTTAGTTTTCTCTAAATCAATACAAAATTATAGCACCGTCACTTTAAAAGTTAAAATGTCGTAAAGATAAAAAAAGAAAATTGCACTTAGATCTTGATTATACGGTAAGTAAAATCTCCAAAATCTTTTGACAAATCATCCTGAATGCATATGCATATAGAGTATACTACTTAATCCAAGAAGTACCCATGAACAAACTCCAAAGAGAATTATATGAATGAGGTCTCAAGAATGAGCGAATGGCTCAAGAGGAATCTGTGGAGTGCTTAAAAAAAGCATATTATTCATCTATGATGCCTGTATGAATTTTTACTCATGCTGATAGGGATTCTATTTTTGAAGCCAAGAAAATCATGAAAGATATATTGGATCGTACGAACCATTCACTGCAAACATTGGATGAAATTGAGAATTATGTGAATTTTCTCTATAAGGAAAATAAAATATTAGCCAAAATAGAGGCGGCTGAGATAATCATTCACTTGAAGGGCTCAGCTAAAAATAATATCAAAAAAAGATAATTGATACTATGTTGTAGTATGTTTGATAGCATATAGATTTCAAAAATATCCATCCCAATTTTGGGATGGATATTTTTTACATTATTTCTTCAGTATATTCACAAATGTTTCAGATGGGATACTCACCTTTCCGAACTGTTTCATCTTCTTCTTCCCCTCCTTCTGTTTCTCGAGGAGCTTGCGTTTACGGGTGATATCCCCTCCGTAGAGCTTCGCGGTTACGTCCTTGCGCATCGCAGAGATATCCTCTCGGGCGATGATATTTGCTCCGAGGGCTGCTTGGATGGATATGGCAAACTGGGCCTTTGGAATGTGTTCCTTGAGTTTGGCACATATTCTCCCTCCGATATAACGAGCTCGAGCGGAGTGGACAATCATAGAAAATGCATCCACACGCTCCCCTGCCACGAGGATATCGAGACGCTGAAGGTCATCCTCATGATATCTGAGGAACTCATAGGAGAGACTTGCGTACCCGGACGAGAGTGACTTGAGGTCATCATAAAAATCCCCAATGAGCTCAGACATAGGAATCTCGTAGGAGAGGATAACACGATTGGTATCGAGGAATGTCTGTCCCATGAATACCCCACGTCGCTCTTGTGCGAGTTGCATACAGTTTCCGATAAACTCAGATGGAGTGATCATCTCAACCTTCGCAATCGGTTCCTCCATGAACTTGTAGGTTCCAGCGCGTGGCAGATCCTCAGGATTCGATACGGAAATATAGGTACACATCTGACCTTGATAGTCAACAAGCTCTGGGTGCATGCGTCCATACTCTTGAACCTTGTCACCTGGGAGCAAGAGTCGGTAGGTCACCTGAGGACTTGTCATAATAACATCCATCTGAAAGTCACGCCAGAGACGCTCCTTGACGATATCGAGATGCAGGAGTCCGAGGAACCCGCATCGAAACCCATGTCCAAGAGCCGGACTGACTTCATTCTCGGTCACGAGAGATGAATCATTGAGGGTCAGTTTCTCGATCGAGTCCTTGAGTTTTGGATACTCGTCAGTATCGACGGGGTAGATACCTGCGAAGATGTATGGAGTGATTCTTTTAAATCCCTTGATCGGAGCTTTGAGTTCTGGATTTCCGGAAAATACCGTATCCCCGACACGTGCATCGGTCAGAGATTTGAGTCCTGTTACCACGTACCCGATCTCCCCTTCATTTATGACTCCGACAGGATTATACTTCGGAGAAAAACACCCAACTTCGAGCGCCTCGATCTTGGCTCCTGTATTCAAAAATTCGAGCTTATCCCCTTTTTTAATCTGTCCAGAAAAAAGCTTTGTATAAACCACAACCCCCTTGTATGTATCGTACTGACTATCAAATATAAGCGCCTTGGTCACATCGGTCGTGGCACTTGGATCGTTATGCTTCACAAGATTGGCATCGGCATCGAGTTTCTGAGGCTCTGGTACGTATTCGAGAACCGCATCGAGCACGAGTTCGACATTTTCCCCTGTCTTCGCTGATACGGGTATGATATCAGACTTTTTACACCCCAGAAGTGATATTACCTCGGCAGAAACACGCTCCACATCAGCCGATGGGAGATCAATCTTATTCAGGACTGGTCTGATGGTCAAATCATTTTCGAGCGCGAGGTATACATTTGAAAGTGTCTGAGCCTCGATCCCCTGCGTCGCGTCGACCACGAGGATAGCGCCCTCGACCGAAGCCAAAGATCGTGATACTTCGTACTGAAAATCAACATGCCCGGGAGTATCGATGAGATTCAATTCCACGCCCTTCCACGCCATACGAACGGGCGTGAGCTTGATGGTAATGCCCCGCTCTTGTTCGATATCCATAGTGTCAAGCGTCTGTGCGTGCATATTACGTTTCTCCATCGTCCCAGTGATTTCGAGCATACGGTCGGCGAGTGTCGATTTCCCATGGTCGATATGAGCGATGATACAGAAGTTACGGATTTGAGTCATAAAATTTTACAATAAATGAAAATATAAATAGAATACCACCACTGCATCAGAAATATCTGATGACTCGCCCGAGCGAGATTTGACTGAATGAACCTGCTCTTTAGAGAACAGGTTCATTTTATGTTCAAAAAATTTGCAATAAAAAGATATATGAATATACTTGTACTTACAAATGTCCTTCGGGATCGTCCTCCTTTACTGGAGGAAGAAATAATTCTCCTTCGAGATACATGCTCGCGAGGAGTTTTTTTATGGTTCGAAATTCATCCTCTTTTATCGTTCCAATATGTTCTTCAAATCGCTTCTTATCAATGACTCGGCACTGTGATAGTATCACATGAGAAGTTTTGCTCTCAAAACCTATACTTTTTATATCGTGATAAAATCGCTCCGATTTTTTACTCACTCATTTTGTCGTAAGTGGCACCACAAAGAATAGACTTCCAATTTTATTTATAACGAGAACCGGACGGGAAAAAGACTTTCCTCCATCTTGCTCACATCCGATATTAACA
>CALREC010000079.1 GCA_943355085.1 Candidatus Altimarinota bacterium | reverse complement strand
GCTTCGAGCCTGAGAATAGTCTCTCGAGCAAATATACCTGATATATCTGCAAATTTTTGAAAAAGTGTTTCGGTCGTCTCATGCTTGTGGATGTTAATCTCTTTAATATCAACAATATCTCATTCGTCCATTTTCTCATTCATGATCATGATAGTGACCCCTGTTTTATGTTCTCAGGCAATGAGTGATGCTTGTATAGGCGAGGCTCAACGATATTTTGGGAGGATAGACCCATGTATATTGATTGGATATTTTCTAGGGATAGAGAGAACTTCTCTTGGGAGAATCTTTCCGTAGGCGACCACTACAAAATAATCTGCTTCATAAGATTGTATAGCATCAAGAAAAATCTGATTATCCCGAATACGTGACGGCTGAAATATCGGCAGATTATGATCGAGCGCCAGAGTTTTAACTGGATTGGTGGTCAAAACTTGATGTCTGCCAATGGCCTTATCTTCTCCTGTCACTACAAAGACTACGTCAAATTCAGACGAATCAAGAAAATCTTGTAGAACCTGTGCCGAGAGTGTGGGTGTACCAAAAAAACCAATGCGGATCATGAAGATGTGTTATATATTACTATGATGATAGTATAAGACTCTCTCTATTTTTGCAAATAAAAAATCCTCCAGATATAATAATCGGAGGATTTGTGCGCCTAATGCAGAGTATGAGCTTCTATCTCTGCAGCTATGCATGCAGCAAACTCAGGAGGACCATATCGCGATGCCCATTTTTTGAGCGTTTCAGCAACTGCTTCGCTCAACACATGCTTCACATTTTCAATTTCGGTTGTTTTGGGACTGACTAGTTCTCATATATTCTTTATATTCTCATCATGAGTTTTACTGAGATATAGAGTGTTCTCGTCTAGAGTTGATACCATGGCTTATATAAAATTTGAATAAAATAATTATACAATAATTGTTCAAATTTATATACTTTTTGTTTTTCTCGTCAAGCGGGTTCATGACTCTTCACGCTTTCTTCACATAAGAATATCTTTTACCACTATTTGGAGTATCGCGGCAAAAGGTATTGCTAAAAGTATTCAGATTATACCAAGCAGACTGGCCATTATTGTCATCATAAGAAGTATGAGAAATGGCGACAGATCCAGAGTTTTGCTCATAACCATCGGTACAAGTATATTGTTTTCTGCTTGCTGAATGAGAATATAGAGAATCAATATCGTTATGACTGGGATAAATCCCATTCATGCGGCAATAGCGAGAGCTGGAAGGAGAGCTAAAAACGGTCAAACATAGGGGATAAATTCCATAAGTCCAGCTATAAGAGCAAGTGTAAACATATTATCTATCTTTATATCAAAGAGTTGCAATGAAAATAAACCGGCATATGTTATGAGAAATATCGCTCAGCATAATATTATTTGTCCTCGCATCCACGCTAAAAGTACGCCCAAAAATGCACTTTCCCTTTGGATCATGTATGTGTGAAGGGTCTTCGGGAATATGCTATAGAGAAATGCTCGTATAGCATGACGTTCAAGAGTCATAAAAAATGTAAACACTCCGATCATAATAGCTTGAAATATACCACCGGATATTGACGATACAAGAGAGCCGGAGCTCATGAGAACATTTTTTGAAAGTGATCCTATTACACTAGAGATAGAAGATATATTTCCTCGTATATATCCAAAGAGTGTACCGAAATCTACCGTTTCTATGTATGTTTGTAAAAATGCTGGAAATCAAAGTGCATTTACCCCACCAGATTTATATAATGACTCTATTGCATTCAGCGTATCCCCAATGTAGACGAAGAGTAAAATAATCTGTTTTGTAAATATAGGTATTATAGCAAAGAGTGCTATGAAAAAAAAGACTAATATTCAGAGAAATATAAAAATAATACCGAGCCAATCTGGGATTTTTTTTCGATTCATGACAGACAGGAGTGGAGAAAAGAGTATAGTGAGAAAACCTGAGAAAAATAATATAGCGAGCACTGAACCCAAACTATAAAGTATATAAAGTCCTCATGAAAAGCCTAGAACGATGAGGAGTTTTTGGCTGAAAACTTGAAGTGATGAACTCTGCCGAAGAGGGGTTTCATTTTGTTCCATAGGAAAAAAGCTTAGAGATTAAGAATTACTTTAACAGCATAAGTTCAAATTTTATAAGCATATAAGCCATATAAAGAGGACTAGCTTGCTTTCCTAGCTCCTTGTTATTGGATTCAGCTGTCCTCATGATATAGAGCTTCTGATCAATTTTTTGTATGATACTATCGGTAAGCTGGTTCGCAGAAGCCTTTTCCATATTTATAATTTTCGCTTTGTAATTATTGAGCGCTCTATATATCTGGGTTTGAGTTTTGATACCCAGACGGTACTGAATATCTTCCTTGAATAGTTGATCGTTTTTGGAGAGCTCCTGAGCATAGCCAACACTTCCCACACTGAGTATGGGTGATATCATCAGGATCATAACAGTGAGTATTTTTACCATAAGACAATAATATAAAGATATAATATACCAAAGAGCATTATACTGTCTTTATTGAATTATCAAGTTAAATTCTTGGTATTTGCTTATTCAAGATACTCTTTGTTCTATGGTCAAAAACATCAGACGATTTTGTGTGCCATTTGTTCTCAATCAAGTATTCAAGATCGGAGTGGTAATATTTAGACCAAAATCCTCTTACAGAAAAAATCTTTTGCATTTGACCTAGTTTCCACTATAATCCAGCGGAACTTTTTGAATGTAGATGGTGAGATGCTAGGGAATCTCTCATTTTCTTTTATAAGATTCATTTTTTACTTTATATCTTTCTTGCAGTTTTTATACTGTAAGATGCTTAATCCATAAGACTCATGAGAAAATATGAACTTATGCTCATCCTCAATCCGGAACTCGGAGATGCGGGTGCTGCAACCCTCCTTGGGGAGGTAAAGATTGAACTTGAAGCAGTTGGTACGAAGATCGATAAAGAGGATATTTGGGGAGTTAAGGATCTTGCTTATAAGATCAATAACTCAAAGACTGGTTACTATGTTCTTTTTAATCTTTCTCTCGAGAAAGGTGATTTTTTCGCAGTGACAAAAAATTTTAATCTGAAGAAAGACATCTGGAGAAATATGTTTGTGCGTCTCGAAGATTAATTTATTACTATGTTTTTAGTATACTATGAGAACCGTCAATAAAGTCATCCTCATCGGAAATGTTACAAAAGATCCCTATATAAAAACGACCGTTGGGGACAAGAAGATAGCACTTTTCACTGTCGCAACCAATCGTTATTACAGAGATGCTGCATGAGTAAATCAGAGTGAGGCCGAGTATACAAACTGTGTTGCTTGGGGACCTCTCGCTGAGCGATCAGAACAGTTTCTTGTAAAGGGGAAGCTTATCTATATAGAGGGGCGTCTTAAAACTCGTATGGTCGACAAAGATGATGGTACCAAACTTCATAAAACAGAAGTGGTGGTCTCTAATCTCATATTCCTCAGTAAACGAGAAGATTTCATTGAAGAGGATGAAGTAATTGACGATGTTGTTCTCGAGCACTTCGATGACCTTGCTGATGATAAATTTTAATTTAATTACTTAATAACCTATTTTATGTCAAAAACTCCTTGTCCAATCGAGGCACTCGGTATGAAGCATATTGATTATAAAGATACCGTATTTCTTCGAAAATATATTACGAAATTTAACAAAATCGTTCCACGATACTATTCCGATGTTGCTCTCAAGAATCAACGTAAGCTTGCTCAGGCAATCAAACGAGCTCGTTATATGGCACTCCTTCCATACGTGCTGAATCCTCGCGACAGAGCTCCTGCTGCTGCAAAGATTATTGTGAGTACTCCTGTCGTCACTGAATCAGTACAAACAGACGGTCTTATTTAAAAAAAGAAAAAGAGTGATTTTCACTCTTTTTTTTGACTTTTTGATGTTGCTTCTATATAATGCCCTCGTTACTTATATTTTATTAATTATTTTGATATATGCAATTAATGAAAAAGGCTGGTTTTATCTCTCTCGCAAGTCTTGCAACTCTTGAACAATCTTTTGCCGCAATTAATTTTGGAGGTTGAAATGTTCAGTGAAATGTTTCTGGTACTTCCAATACTGCTGATACTGCTATCCAAAATCTCGTAGGCAATGCTATGTTGTTTCTTGGAATTCTTGCAGTTATGTTTGGGTTATATGGAGGATTTCTTATTTTAACTGCGGCATGAGAAGATGATAAGGTAAAGAAGGGTAAAACTATTCTTATTCAAGTTGCCATAGGTCTCGTGGTAATATTTCTTGCAAATTCTATTGTTCAGTGGGTTCTATCAAAAATTCTTGTATAATATTAATATAATAATGAAAACTAAAAAATCCTCTAAAATTTTAGAGGATTTTTTAGTTCATAAAAAATGGACAAATAGGGGTTTTTTCATATGATAATCCCATCATATTAGCTAATTCTTCATTCCACCATGTATAATCCAAAATCCATCGAACCAAAATGGCAGAAGTTCTGGGAGGACTCCAGAGTTTTTAAAACCGAAAATCCTGTAACAGAGGAAGACTTCAAAACCCCAAAATATTATACACTGGACTTCTTCCCTTACCCCTCTGGAGCAGGTCTTCATGTGGGGCATCCCAAGGGTTTTATCGCGAGTGATATTGTTTCTCGCTAC
>CALREC010000078.1 GCA_943355085.1 Candidatus Altimarinota bacterium | reverse complement strand
AAAAAACTAAATGGCTTTGGCAAAAACTGTAACAGCCCCCTATATAAAATCCCGCATCGCTCACAAGGCAACGCGGGATTTTTTCTGTTTCATTTCTACGCTTTGAGCAAATCATACAACCGAGTGAGATCAATAATCTCGACTCCGAGCTCTGTTGCCTTGATTTTCTTGGAACCAGCATCAGCTCAGGCGATAAGATAGTCAAGTTTCGCTGAAACAGAACTTCGAACTTCTCAGCCATGCTTTTCGATCAATGCATGGATCTCGTCTCGAGATATACCCTCAAAACTTCACGTAACGCAAAAAGATTTTCCTGATATTTTCGATCATTCATGAGATTCGGTAGGTATATCGAATGTCGGTAACATGGGACTTACCTCTCATAAAAGTGCTTCGATCATATTTTTATTTTCTTCAAAATAATATACGATACTCCCCGCTGTTGCAGGCCCTATATCATGAATAGATTCGAGTTCTTCGTAGGTCAGACTCTGGAGTATGTTTGCAATCTCACCTCATCTCCGCCCTCCCGGAGGCAGTCCTTTATGGCCTTCTCCTAAAAGGCGAAGGGGAATCAAATCGTTCTTTCTTACCCCCTCTCCTTCTAGGAGAGGGCTGGGGTGAGGTGCAATATTGCTCAATTTCTCCGTCACATAGCGTGCCAACAACTTACCTGTTTTTCGACCTACTTGAGGAATTCCTAGAGCAACAAAAAAACTTGAGAGTGACATGGTACGACTGCTCTCGATACTTTCGAGGATATTTTGAAGTTTTTTTTCTTTAAATCCCTCCATTCAAAGAATAGATGTGGAGTACTCCTTTAAGTGGTAGATCGATACAAAATCGGTCAAAAATCCTCGCTCGATAAAAAGATCTATGATCTTATCACCAAGCGTGAGCATATTGGCTCCATGTTTAGAGACAAATGCCTTGAGAGACCCCGAGGTCTGAGCCGGACATGTAGATCTCGCCGGACAGTACAGTGCTACTTTTCAGACATCCTGAGTCAACAAAGTACCACAGCTCGGACAGATCTTTGGTGGGGTTATTTCTTTTTCATGTCCATTTCGCACTTCCACTATAGGTCCAATAACTTCGGGGATCACCTCGCCAGCCCGAACAATAAAGACCTGATCTCCTTCTCTCACTCACTTTTTGTTTACTTCATCATAGTTATGCAGGGTTGCTCGACTGACCGTGACTCCACCGACATTGACTGGATAGAGTAGGGCCACAGGAGTTATGATACCTGTACGCCCCACAGAATGTTCGACCGCAAGCAACTGAGTACGGACATGTTGAGCAGGAAACTTATACGCGATAGCATACCGAGGATGGTGTTCGGTAGTACCGAGCATGGACCAGAGAGCGAGAGAATGCAACTTGATAACCAGACCGTCGATCTCAAAATCAAATACTGGACGAGTGATGGTCAGTCGATGTATTTCCCCCTGCAAGATCGAGAGATTTTTAGCGCTAAAAATATACGGAGTTTTTTGAAATCCAAAAGACTCGAGTAATCAGAGATATTCTCTATAGGTATGTACTCAGAGATCTTTCCTCCCTTCGGGAGTTTCTGCATAGGGAAAACTGTACGCATAAAACGCGAGATTGCGCGACGCAGTAATAGTATAATCCAGTTGCCTGAGACTCCCCGATGCAGCATTACGTGGGTTAGCAAAAAGCTTTTCTCCCGTCTCCATTCGCTCACGATTGATGCGTATAAACTCTGAGATCGGAAGCACCACTTCTCCTCGAATCTCGATCTCTCGAGCTTTAAACGGGATGGTACGTGGTATGCTTGCTATCTGAAGTGCATTGATCGTGACATCTTCCCCTTCTATGCCATTTCCACGTGTTAAAGCACGCAAAAGTTTACCATTCCGATAAGTGAGCGAGAGTCCCAATCCATCGAATTTGAGCTCCATATCATATGAGAGAACTTCATCGGATTTCAGTATATTACGAATACGTCACTCAAAATCCATTATATCATGCTCATCATAGGTATTATCCAGGGATATCATCTGTGAAGCATGTCGTCATTTCTGAAACTGGCTCGATACCAGAACATCTATAGGATAGGAATGCTGCACTTCCTCATCGACATAGGATGCTTGCTCGAGTGTTTTTAAGGCACGAAAAAGCGTATCATACTCCTGATCCGATATGATCGGCGATTGTTCGGTATAATAGAGATTATTATGTTCACGAACAAGCTCTTGGAGGTGTGGTATATCTCACGTGTGCAAAGAGGCAATACGAGAAAGCACTGCTCTCGTACGAGCAAATAACTCAGATGGCTGCATAGTAAAATGGTGTTTTCATAAATAGACGTCTCTCTGTGCATAATATTCACTTTCACCGAAAATACAAACAAGAAAGAGAGGCTGAATAGGTGTGCAAGGATCTACCGATGTTCTATTACTCAACATATCATACCATAGGATTGTTTGATGACTTCGTGGGTATACACGACTCGGATCTACCGAGGAAAGATTCCGTCAAAAATCCATGAAAGAGTTCCTTGATTTTCTCAGGGATTTCTTTTTTCGACTTGACGGAGACCTCTTTGAGTTGTACGGTACCGTCTGGGAGACATTCCGGATCCCAATTACCAAGCTGTCATGTACTTTTCTGTGCTTTATATTCATCTTTTGAAAGTTTGGGAGTATGAATACTCCCGAGGATTATTCGTTTAATGGCAATATTTTTCTGAGTGTTATCATCCCCAAGATGTGCAGAAAATATGTTCTTAAGAACATCAACACCATCTTTTGTGACATCAGTATCGGCAATCTGAATTATAAGTAGGCAACGTTTCCCATCGCGTATCTCTTTTGTGTAAAGTTTATCGATAGTCAGTTTTTTATCGAACTCATGAGCAATCTGGGTCCAGGCCGTCGCATCGTTCGTGCCGCCCGAGAGAGTACAAATTTGCTCATTCATCTCCGCCATGCGGACTGAATCAATAGACCCTGCATACGGACTGGTAAATGAACTGTAAGGAAGTTCATTCCCATAAAGCATAAAATTTACATGGATATTGTAGAGCGGATCCTCAAGCCAGTCTCGTAGATGAGCCTCCAGGTGTTTCATCGCGATAAAAAGGACTGTTGGGATGATATGTACCATCTTATTGCTCTTGTATATATCCATGCTTCCCGATATATCTATGGCGAAAATACAGTCTATCTTTCTATATTCCTCATCGAGTGCTTCGGTGACTTCGTTTTTTTTGTAGATTGACTGTGCATGAATATCGGTTATTTCTGGATTGGATGCTATATATTCACGGAGTCGAGTCATCGAGAGTTTTCATTTTTTACGAAAACTTGAAGTGATAACTTCTCGTGTATCCAGAGTCTGGATTTGTTTCAAGAAAAACTGTACCAGATTGTCAATCATGGGACCTTCACTCGTCAAAATATCGGAGAGTATCTTTTTTCAGTTTTCTCCTACAGGAGCTCATTCGAGGATAGAACTCGTATCATAATAGACTTTCTCTGCCATTTTCTTTGCTAACTCTTTTGCTTCTTCTGCTTCTTCATAAGTATCGATATCATCAAGAAAATCCAACTTGGATTGAATATCGGGAGATATATGAACCGGGTCACTTCCAGATTGCAGTTCACCATCTTTCTCATCGGATTCATTCGATTTTCGCCTTCATTCAAACTCTCCTTCTTCAGGTTTTGGATCTCAGAGGTCTTGTCGTAGGAGATCCATGATAATACATGCCTTCTGAATAGGAAAAAATAACTCACTATAAATCTGGTATCTGAGAGCGGGTGATATATCCAGAATATGATCTAGTTCTCGTCCATGCGATGCACAAAAAAGTTTAATACAATCGATGAGGGAAATATTTTCAGCGATATATTTCTTTCATGAGTGTGTTCTCGTTATAATCTCTTGGAGAAGAGAAAGAATCGCAGAAGACTTATCAAGCATCTTTCGAAGAAATATAAGCTCTCACTCATAAGCGATTTTGAGCGATGCTGCTCGTTCTTGGATTTTTATATCACTGCTGGTTGATGCTTCAACAAAGGAAGTCTGTAGGGAACCCAGCGTACGAGCCACAGAAGTCTTCCATGGATTTCTACGTTTTTTGGTATCATCTGCAAAAAGGATGTCGGAAACACGTGTCGGAAGAAGTATATCTTGATCAGGAACCATTTCTGCGCGCAACAGAAAATGCGGAAGTGCCCGCGAGAGTGGATACCCACTATAATCCACTCTGTTAGTCGTATTGATACGGTACGATCCGTTCCCGGCACCTACAAATACTAGATTTTTGTCATATTCCCCTTGTACATCCTCTATGCGATCTGCAAATAAATTGTATGTATAAAAATCTTGCAAATGGGTCTTATGTATAGTATGACCAACAAACATCTCTACTTCCTTATTTACAATGATATCATCGATGCAATTAAAGAGTAAATGCATGCGAGATCATATAAGAATGTGCGTATCTGTGCCGTACAATATATGCTCATTCTGAAGCTTGTCCAAAAAGATCTTCATAGAAGCACGTCCTGTTTTCTCGGATTCCTTAAGGAAATCCCGATAATGAGAAAGCTCATGGAAAAGTGCAAAAAATAGATCTTCCCACGTATAGGCAAACTGTGGTCCACTTAGAAATTCGGATTGAAGAGTTCTCTGTA
>CALREC010000077.1 GCA_943355085.1 Candidatus Altimarinota bacterium | reverse complement strand
CACACAAGGTTACACTAGAGGTTTCTAATAAAGAAGGGAAAATAGCTACTCAGAGTAAAGATATTAACATAGATTCACTTCTTGCTGTCCGACTCATCGTATCTCCAAAAATTATTCAGGCAGGAGCACCGATCTCCTTTATCGCAGATTCGAAAGAAGCTCAGATTTTTGAGTGGCAATTTGGTGATGGCGATACTGACACTAGTAATAACGGCAGAATGACCCATATATATAAAAAATCTGGTACATATACGGTAAATTTGACTGTACGAGGTCGTGGCGCTGATAATAATTCTATTTCTCGAAAAGTATATGTCATGGATAGTACTCAGCCATTTGCCATAATTACCTTGAAGAGAGAAAGTGAAGAAATTATTCCAACTCCAGATGCGTGCGAAGGGAAGGAGGCATTTGTTATTGATCGAGCCAAAGCCATAACCATGAGCGCTGAAAATAGTGTCAATACTGATGGCACCAATCAAGGCATTGCTTATACGTGGAAATATGGTAATAGGAATTCTTCCCAAAAAGACTTTAGTTATAAATTTGATGAACTCGGATGTTTTCCTATTACATTGAGCATACGAAGTCAGAAGACAGGCGTACAAGATAAAGTTCAAGCATATGTAAAAATAGAAAATATTGCACCGAAGCTTTCTTCTCTGTCTGTGGCTACCGATAAGCCCGATGCAGATCCGGTTACTGTTACAGTGACTGCTAATAACGCAATAGATGACGACGGGGCAATTACCTCTTATATTTGGTATTATTATACTCAAGAGGATCCTGAGCCACAAGATTTTCGTATTACACGATCTCCTAAAACGGTATTTGTTCTTCCTAGAGTTGGAGCAAAATATTATTTTGCTGTTATCCTAGAAGATTCCAATGGCTTAAAAGTAAATAGTGACGATATGAGTACAGAACGTCATTCTCTCACACTTGCATCTGACAATATTAATACTCCTATTATTGCTCTCAAAGCTTCTGCAACCAATATTTCTATAGACCAAAAAATTGATTTTACTGTTACTGCTAAAAATATACTATGAACTGACTTGGCCACGAAAGCTGAATATAAGTGGGATTATAATGGAGATGGATTTTATGAAGAAACAACCAACACCCCAGTAGTCACTCATGCATATGATAAGCCTGGTAATTTTAATTTCAAAGTTAAAGTAACCTATAAAGGAATTTCCAATACTAAATATCAGGCTATTAATGTTAAAAATGAAGTTGTTCCCAATCTTGAGTATATAGCTATTGGAAAGAAATTTATCTTTCTTAATACTACAAAAGGACTCTATACAAAAGTAAAATGGACACTCTGAGAAGTTACCTCGACTACACCAGACTCTTTTATATACGATTTTGGTGAAGATAATGTTGCAGGTAACCTTATAATGGACGTATCTGATGGAACTGATACTAAGCAAACCAGTATACGTATGAGAAAGGATGTTATCAACGCCATGAAATTAAAAAAAACTCAGGATAAGCTTGTATATTTTACCTATCCTTCCTCTTATGATAGTGTAGTGCATATTCAAAACAGTACAGATAAGTTGTACGTATACCTTGGTGAATCTAAATGAACTATTGGCAAATATGGTATTGATGTTGATACAGGGGTAGATTCCAATCTAAATGGAGATCCAGGTGATGATATTGATAATAAAGGCACAGATTCATCAGTAAATGGAAGCGTGTTTGTTATAAAAAATACAGATGTCACTGCAAAAGAAAAAATAATGAGACTGACCATCTACGATTCCAATAATGCTGTTATGGCCACGAAAGACATAAAAGTGGTATATGATTTTATGAGCTGAGTCAGTACTGAATCTCTTTCTGGTTCAACTGCTGATGCTTTACCAAAGGACATATCTGATATAGATAAGGCAAATCTAGAAAAGCTCAAGGATCTTATTCGCTCCACAAAGGAACAAGATAGACTTAAGATGATGCAATATTTTTCTGCACTCCAAGAGAACTGGTTTGATGCTCGTGAAAAAACAAAAACTATTATTGATTTTGAATCATATATCGATACAACTTCTGCCCTTGATAATACAGGAAAAGAAGCCTTCTATTCTCTACTTGAATGATTTCTCCTCTCTGAGAGTCAGGTAAAAGATGATATAGGACTTGCCACAAAGGTTCTTAAATCACTGATACCAAAAACACATTCATCGTATACTCAGATCATGAAGAATATTGATGATATTATTTCTCACCCAACAAATACCGCTCTCAATAAAGAACTTGGAACATTTATATTGAATGCCATAAAAACTGATACAACTATTGAGACAAAAGATAAAAACATTATTAAGTCTCAGCTGCAAACTATAATCTATGGAGGACAGAATAATATTCCTGCAAGTCCTGCTGTGTCGGAAATAACCTCGGGTCCATGAGGTGCCTTGGGATTTATATTGAGTACTGGTAAATATATTGGTTTCTTTTTCTTGATTGTACTCGCTTTATTGCTCATCACATTTATATATTTTAAGATTTCCAATAAAGATAGTAATATTGGTTTTCAAGACTTTATTATAGATGCATTATCTGGGAAGAAATCAACTCCTGCTTCGCCTAGTATTTCTCATACAGTGGATAGTTCTGTATCTCAAAAAACTGAACCTGTCGCACGAGATATTCTTGCAAATATGGCTCAGTCGGATGTTGTGCCTGTTATACAGAGCGTAGAATCAAGTCCTTCTCAACTACCTGAAGCATTATTACCACCGGATGTTGTTCCTCAATCAGTTACGGCTATTCCTGATTGGCTCAGAGCATCTACCAGTTTGAATACCGAGACGAGCGATCTGGTATCTGCTGTATCAGAGGATCAAACTCAAGAGTCTCAAATAGATAAAACTACTTCTTTGCCAAATCAAGAGAGAGAGATGGAAATATCTCAGACAATCGAATGATCTGACGCAATGTCCGCACCTTTGCCAGATTGGCTCAAATGATCGGAGAGCACTATTACTTCAGATGATGTAAATCCTAGTCAAATAATTATAGAAACTGTATCTGAACCAGGAGCTGTTCCCGATCAGTGAGATGCAATTCATACAGAAATCACAGGCTCGACTACAGAGACGATTTCTGATCTTCCTGCCTGGATGCAATGAGTGGATCAAGAATCTATCAAACAAGAAATGAATGAAGATGCAGCAACTATTTCGATGACCCCTAAAGAAACCAGTGCTCCTTCTTATGAGGATATACCAGATTGGCTCAAGGTGGCAAGTATGGTAAATGAGGATGTTTTGGTAAATGCACAAGAACCAGTCTTAGCACTACCTCCTGAGATAAAACAAAAACATAAAACAGTTACATCTGGGAAAAAGCCATCAAAAGAGTTTCTTGATAATCCGAACGTAAGTAAAAAAGATGAAAGTCAAATTAATTCCATTCCACTAGATTCACAAAAGATCGTGGTTGCCTCATCCTCAAAAACAATACAGAACGAAGAAATTTCCATAAAGCCAAAAAAGAAAAAAATATCACCTGCTGCTTCTCCTGCTCCTGTAATATCCGCAGATCCAGATGAACTCCCGGATTGGCTCAAGTAAACGAGTAAGGTAGTGATTTTACATCATAAAACTTTTTTGTATGCCTCTTGACCATGAAAATCTTAATACTCGTCAAGAAGACTCTCCATTACAATCGGCGAGTCTTCTTGATGATATTTTATGAACCGCATCATCGCCACCTATTGATCTCATGTCAGAATCTTTTATACCAGATGATACTGTGTCATTGAATCAAACACCTACTAATACCAAGGAATCTTCTGGTACGTCGTCTGCATGAGGAACTGTGCAAAAGATTCAAAAGAAGCCTATGACTACGAGCATGTTTTTGCGTCTCGTAGGTGCGATACTCTCGGTAACATTGATATTCTTTGGTTTTTTCCTTGCATATATTGTTTTCAATCCCGGTCAGGCAAGTTTTTTTCTTTCTCTCGGTATTAATCCATGAGATATTACCCTTTGGCTTCGACAACTTGTACGTTCCATATTTGGCATAACGACTTTCATACTTGCTATTATATGGATTATTTATCTATTTAAAGCCATTCTGACAAAAAAAGAGTATAAAAAAAAGAAAACAATTTCGATTATTTTTGCGGGCTTTTTTGGAATTTTATTTTTTTCTGAAATTACACTTTGGGCTTTTCTGGAAAAACAAATCAACGCTACTGACTATGAAAATCCGAATGGGGGAGTAATTGTCTATGACAATGAAAGATTAATATCTGATCAATTTAAGAATAATGCAAAAATGAGTATTTTTGATAATCTTATTTGACCTATTACTCTTAAGTTTGATCTCAAGGCAGACTCCGGTATGGCAGGAAAGATTATTGATATAGAAAAATATGAGATAGATTTTGATGGAGCAAAATGTCAGTGAAGTGACTCTTCTCTTGTTACTGGTGTGAATCCTCAAACAGACCAAAGTATCATCTGTATCTTTGATGCAACCAAGATATATAAGCCTACAGGAAGATATGAATGAATCGATAGAGTAACGCGTAAGTCAGCGGTATTGTCGCTCAATATTCAGCCTATTCAGATTGTTGGAACCGTGGAGATACAAAAACCAAAAACTCTAAAAGAAAAGACAATTACATATAATGCCACGAGTCTAAAAAATATTGGTAAGATACAATGG
>CALREC010000076.1 GCA_943355085.1 Candidatus Altimarinota bacterium | reverse complement strand
GAGTCTATAGGCATTTGGGAGTCAAACGAGCACTTTTATATCAAGGTTATTTTCATACGGTTCTATTGCGAGAACGCGGAGTGAATCAGTAAATCTAATAATCAAATCTTCTCATTTATGTTTTTCGAGGAACTTCTGTACATTTTTTTCGAGTATTATTTTATACATATTACTTGAGTGACTCTAAAAAACTAAAAGCCTCTACTCCATCATCACCATGAGAACTTTTCGTATAAGCTGCAATATCCTTAGATGTAGCCTGTTCTTTTTCGAAAGAAAGTTTCTGCATATGATTATACTCTGCAATGCTCAAAAAAACTCAGATTGGTTTATTCTGAGAAAGTACTATCTTTTTTCCAAAAACATTTACATCCTTGATTACTGAGCTCGTTTTATCTCTCAAATCTGAGATGGAAACAAAATTTCTTTCGGTTATCATAAAGAATTTTATTATAGAATAAAATTCTTTATGATAAACGAAAGAAATTTTGTTTCGGTTATCATAAAGAATTTTATTATAGAATAAATCTTGGTAAGATTATAGGTAACTTTACCAAGATTTCAAGTTTAAATGATTTAAATGATTTAAATCATTTTCTCTAGTTACCTCAACAGGGGTACAATATGTACCCCTGTTGTTTTGAATAAAATCTCCCCCTTATATCTTAAGTGGCATGATAATATGCCTATAAGTACTCTTTCCGTCCGTTTCAGGAACTCACTTGATCATGATCGGCGAGAGTGGGGTTTCGAAGTCAATACTGACGTAATCCTCTTTGATAACTCCAAGCACTTCGAGCATATAGACAGAATTGAGTCAGATTTGTGCATTTTCTCACTCCACAGAAGCGATAACACGGATATTTCCAGCTCAGATCTCGGTATCACCGGTCGAAATCTCGAGTCCTGATTCACTACGAAAAGCAATGCGGGTATTATAATTGTTCTCACGACTTATGAGGTTCGCTCGCTTAAGGGCAACTATGAGATCATTTCGCATCACTACTCATTTTGTCGCATGTCCTTTCGGAAAGAAGTTTCCATAATCAGGGAAGTGACCATTCAGCAGGCGAGAAAAAACCTTAATACTTCCAAATACTACAAGAAATTGATTCTCAGAAAGGAAAAGTTCTACTGGAACATTCTCCGGAAGTATGCGTGCAAGCTCCATAGCTGTTTTAGACGGTATGATAATCGCCGTTGAATCCATGGACTGAACTGAGTTCAGTAGAATATACTCAGAGAGACGGAAACTGTCTGTTGAAGCAAATACCGCATTTTTGTCTTTGAGAGCGAGATATATTCCTGCAAGTGTCGGACGAATATTTCATTCAGCGGTCGAAAAAAGCGTTCGGTCGATAGCTTTTTTAAGGTCGCCTGATTTGATACGGAATGGTTGTTCTGCCTTGAATACAGGAATAAGTGGAAACTTAGATGCTTCGATACCCTTCACTTTGGTTTCGGAAGAAGGTGTAGTAAACTGGAGTGAGCCACCAGAGAGAAGCTCTATGGTTACTCGATCATCCTGTACGAGCGATATGAAAGAGGCAAGAAACTTTGCCGAAACGGTAAAATTCCCTTCCACGTCGACATCAACTCATCTATCCACTATATACTCCATAGCCATCTCCAGATTATTGGCTGTCAGGATGATTTTTTTATACTGAGCCGATATGAGAATATTCTCAAGAATAGGCGTCATATTGGAAACAGTACTTGCATGACTCACTACATCAATCGCCTCTTTAAGAACTTTTGTATCGATGGTAAAACGCATGGAAAAAAGTGGTTAATTATGATGAAAATGCTTCTGATATAATTCCTTGGAGGAGTGACCTGAAAAACAATAAAGTGTTCTGCTTCTTAATTTCGCCTACAGAGTACAAAAAACTCGGGAAAAATCAAATAGAAATAATTCTTTTTTGTATTTTTTCAAAAAATCACTATAGTACCGAAGAATTTACCCGTTTATCATACCCCCGAGCATGAATCGAATTTTCGAAAAAAGCTCCGGTGGAATCGTTTATAGAAAACAAAAAGGCAAGATAGAAATACTCCTACTCGAATGGGAAAATGCTAAACGAGAAAGAGAATTTGTCATACCAAAGGGTCATATGGAAAACTCAGAAACTGCCAAGGATACTGCCATTCGTGAAATAGCCGAAGAAACAGGCCTGGCGGTCCAAGATCTTGAGATTATAAAATTTATGTCCAAGATTAACTATAGTTTTATTGCTACGTACAAAGAAGGATGTCCTGTCATAGAAAAGGATGTATATCTCTTTCTAGTCAAATATCTTGGAACAAGCGAACCAATTCCCCAAAAAGAAGAACGATTCCTCGGATTTCGATGGTTTAGCATCGAAGAACTCAAGACTGCAAATATAAAACCAGATATACATGGTTTTGTTCGCAAAAATATACAATACATGTAATGGACTTATGCAAAATGCGAACTTTGCACTCAAACTGTACGTTTCCTCGTTCTCCGTACAGTTCACTCCGGTGACCCCACAAGGGGGCGAGGGTGGCAGTTTTCATACAAATTTCACATGTCACCGGACATTATAAAAGACTTATCGAGGCCGTGTGATCATTTGTCAAAAGTCCACGAAAATCATAGATTTTCAAATCACCAAATTTTTAACTTTAGAATTTAAACTTTTCAGTTTTATGGACATCACTTCCAGAGACAATAAAATTGTTATTACTTCTGATAAAAAAGAAATTATTTTTCAGAGTCCTACCTCTATAATCCTCGATGGCATGACCATCGATTTCTTTGGAGAGTATGAAAAATCATGATTTATGGCGACCTATCATGAGGTAGAAGGAAAATCACTCTTTACCCTCCGGATCGAAGGGAAGAATATTGCATATATTCCCACCGATACCCTGGAGATTACTGAAAAAATAATAAATTTCCTTGGGAACATAGATATATTAATCCTACCTGGAGACAAAAATGCAACCAAGATTTTTGAGAATCTTGAAGCTCGTATGGTCGTGCCCTATGGAGAAGAATCCCCGATATTTCTTTCCTCCCTAGGACAACATATTGAAATGATGGATAAATATAAGACGAAAGAAAGTGACTTTGAGAGCGAATCAACGGTATTTATACGCGTAGGAAATTAGAAGACTGAAAAATAAGACATAATGAATGTGTTTCTCGTCAGAGATAAGAGAACCTGATTGAAAGACACATGGATTACTTATTGTTGCTGACCAGCAAAAATAAGTCCATATGTATCAATTAATCCATGAGAACAGAAGAGGTTTCCGTGCAAATCGTAGATCATACCTTCGAGTTTGTAGTCATGTATTTTTCTGATACCTTCTTCGGGCGTGAGATGAAAAATACTTTTTGTAAAACTATCACAATCTACGCATTTTTTACCGATCAGTGTAACACTCATGATGGGGCTATTGTTTGTTCCTGTTTTTGGATGTACAAGATGATGGTATTCTTGGTTATCTATTTGCCAATTTCTTTTATAGCGACCCGATGTGGCAATGGCAGTATTTTTGAGAGCGAGACTGATATCCGCTACTAGTGTAAATGGATTTTCTATACCTATACTCCAGGGCAATCAGCTCTCATTACATCCATGTGCATAGATATCTCATCCGGCATTCACAAAAAAATTATCATACCCAAAAGCGAGGAGCATGGCTGAGGCCATGTCAACTGCATATCATTTGGCTATGCCACCAAAATCTAAATTTTGATTTGGCTGCAGAGATATGATACCACTCCCGACCAGCACTTTTGAAAAATCCACATCTACTGCATTTTTCGTTGGTTCAAACCGAGATTCGTCAAATGAATAACTATACCCGAGTCGTGCTACTTGAACCAGAGGGTTAAATAATCCATCCGTTTGGTCGTATTTTTGTTGACACAGTTTCATGATGGAGATAAATCGAGATGATACCCTTAAGAATTTTTCTCGATTTAATATACTCAAAGATGAATCGATGCGAAATCGAGAAAACTCACACTCGATCGACCAAAAATAGTCAAAAATAAATTCTATCCTCTCCGGAGTTTTTATATCATCAGAAACTATAGCAACACTTACAAGAGTTCAGAGAAGTCGACGAGTATTCGTATAGAGCATCGTAAAATAGATAGAATGATAAGTTCTCATATAATATGCATATACACACAAATAGAAATTTATTTTTTAAATTTGCATTTTTGTATTGATTCGGTTATATTGATATAAGCTTTGAACGAACTACCTCCCAAAAAAGCTGATACATATTTGGAGGTTATACTATTTTTATTTATTTTCTTTTCATTTTATGAATACACAGAAAAAACAGATACAAGGTTTTACACTGGTCGAACTTATCGTAGTTATTACTATTCTTGTCATTCTCGGTACTATTGCATTCATAAATCTGGGTTGATTATCAGCAAGTGCAAGAGATTCTCAAAGAACCTCTGATCTCAATCAGATAAATAAACTTATTATGAATTTACAGGCAAAAAATGGTACTTCATATACCTCTATGCTCTCAGGAACTACAAGCATATTTTCAACCATAAGCCTCGCTGGAAGCGGAGTGACTGCGGCTCCAGAAAAGTACAATGCTGGTGATGTGAATTATACGGTTCTTGGTATAGATCAAAATAAATTTCAAGATCCTACCAGTAAAAAATCATACAAGATGTGAGCAACTTCCCTTGTATGAGGAGTATATGAACTTGCTGCAAGTCTCGAAGAAAGTCCTACAGCTCT
>CALREC010000075.1 GCA_943355085.1 Candidatus Altimarinota bacterium | reverse complement strand
CTAACCCAACATATAGTATGGAATATAACGGAATTCTTGAGCAAATGCTCACTCTCTATCTCCCCGATGGTACAGATCTCTCTCGATACAGGCAAGTGAGCGCTTGAATAGAGATGGATGATACCATCTCCCCGTATATCGCCCGGGTCGAAATTCTCATTGAAGAACAGAATATTGTCCCTCCGGATATTCCTCCAGGAACGAGAATGGAATCCAAGTGATTTTACGATCCTATTGCTATCTATGATTTTCCTCTGAGAAACAAGCTTGCAAAGCTCATTGTTCGAAGAAGACGATGGATTAACAAGGATACTGGAGAATCGATACATACCCCCTTCACTCCAAAACATCCAAATGCTTTTAGTTCGGAAGAACTCATTGCTTTTTTAAAATAGACTCTTCAACACGGGGAAGTTTACACTGGAACAGTGTTCGATCTTGTATGGCATCCCAGAGAGTACTATTGCAGATTACATAAAACTTACTTCTGAATTTTTCATCGCAAAGAAGAAACATGAATCTATGGATGCTCATTGCAAAAGGATCGGTATCGGATGTACTAAGGAGGATCCTCGATCGAGATACTATACATCTCCATATCATGATCTCTGAGAAAAAGGCTTTGTGAACAAAGAAAACATAGGACCAAGGCTTACGATTGATGAGGTGAATCTTTGAAATCAGGTATATACAATACTTGCAAATCCAGAGAAAAACAAGATCGTTGCACTCATTCCATGAGTGAAATCATCAATTGTGACGGAAGCAATACGCAAAGAAATCTCTTTTGAAGAGAGGCTTAAGGTACGAGAAGTAACACTCGATATGTCACCAACTATGGATTTCATTGTAGGTGAGCTTTTTCCTCAAGCAAAACGAACACTCGACCGATTCCATGTGACGAAAAATGTGCTCGAAGATATCCAATCCATACGAATGAGATCGAAGACTCTCATAAAAGATGAAGAACTCCAAAAAGAAGAACAGTGTAAGATCGCTCGAATGAGATATATTCCAAGGAAACTGGAGAATGGTGAAACGAGACTGGATTTCATAACGAGACTCAGGTATCAACTCTTCGAACGAAGAAAAGATTGGGGCGAATACCAGATCAAGCGATGGGAAGTGTTGAAGATACATTCAGAGTTCGATGAGATACGAATATCTTACGAACTACTGGAGAAGTTCTATGAGATTTATGATTCAAAGGTCTCGTGAGAACAGGCGAGATCGCTCTGGCAAGATTGGTTCCAAAGAATATCCAAGCATGAGGCTATCAAAGAGCTTCAGAACGCAGGGCGTACTGTCAAGAATCATTTAGAGGGTATTCTCAACTACTTCGGAACAAGATCTACCAATGCATTTGCTGAGTGACTCCATTCAAGAATCAGAAGAATGATTTCCAACGTCAGATGATTCAAGAACAAACACTATATGTTGTATCGTATCATGAAGATATTCGCATAATGAATTTGAGGGGTGAAAATTTAGTCCCCAGGTTTTCGGGATAAGCCGAAATTTTTAGGGGGTCCAGTGAGCAATTACTTTTTAAAAATTTGACAAAGAGATTGCTTTATATATATTGCACTGACTTTTTATTACTCATAGAGTCTATATATGTCAAGTCACGGACACGATCATGCACCAAGTCATGCACCCAAAGCATCCTCCGGGGGTGGTGGTGATACAAGTAGCGTACTTGTAGAATGAGCCTTTGGTGGTGTCATGGCTATGTTCATGGGAGCTATTTGTCTGGGCGTGCAAAGTATATTATGAGGTGGTCACTAGAGCTCAAAAACGCGACCAAACATATCCAGTGCCCTCTGTTGATCTATAAAAAACGGGCTGGTGGCAACCGTTATGAGATGTGCCTGACTGGCAAAATGAAGTATCACACGCTTTTTATCTTCAAAAGGTATGTAATCAAGTTCCTTTGCAAAGAAATCCAGGTCCAGATTCAATATCAATAACTCGCCGCTTCATCTCATATAAGAACCATACTTCCCCATCCCAATAGAGTCCTCAATTCTGAGGACTTTTTCTATGATCCCTTGTCTCAGGGCGGGCTGACTATAGTTACCAACATTACAACGATAATTAGTGAAGTGATGTACGGATACCAGATCCGTCTCGAGTATGTCATTCTCATTCTCCCAGAGATCTGAATGTTCGTCGATATGCACTAGGGTATTCTGAGCGCCCAGGATACCTTGGTGTTGGGCCTCATACCAAAAATACAGGGCATGGTTATGGTTATCAAATACCACAAGAGGAATCCCCTTCCATTCCATACGAACAAAATTCTCAAGTCCATAACAGGAACGAAGTACTCCATACTCATCCTCCTCTTCAAATACCACAGTATTTCCGAGTTTCAAGTCTCTGAATGTACCAACTACCATAGCGGGAACAGAGATCTGCTTATTGGCACGCGTGTCATAGGAAAAAGCATTATTCCCAACCGGTTCGGTAATCAAAAATGGTGTTTTATACATATTATACAGGATAGTCAATATCGGTTCTTTTGCCAAAAGGCTCAGAAATATGATACAATAAAACCATCTTTTACCAAATAAAAAATAATACCCGTGAAAAATATAAGCCTCTTGCTCATAATCCTCCAGATCTGTTCAATCGTATCGCCTACCTTTGCAGACAGAGAGGTATCAACTGAAAAAAAGACATTCATCGTGACCGCATACTACTCTCCCCTTCCGGATCAGAGTTTTTATCTCAAAGGAAGTTACGAGGCAGACATACGCCTGAATGGAAATGGAACACACGGAGCAAGTGGAAAATGAGTCTATCCGGGCATGCTCGCAGCGCCCAAGCACTACTCTTTTGGAACAAAAATATACCTCGAAGGCCTCGGTATCGGAACGGTCGATGATCGTGGGGGTGCCATAGTAGGATCCGGATCACGTGGATACGATGCCGATCGTCTCGATATCTGGATGGGACAAGGAGAAGAGGGTCTCCGAAGAGCACTTTCCTGGGGGAAACGCCGAGTATCTGGTAAGATTCTCCGAGAGAATGTAGAAAAAGATCAACAAATGATCGACCTTTCTCAAGTGCAAATCGTCAAAATAAGTGCCACAGCCTACAAAAAACAGCAAGAACAAAAAAAATCAGACATTGCAGAAGTAGAAACCATTTTTAGTCATTCGATCACCAAAAAGAGTGATCCAGAAAAGATCAAAGAACTCCAGACCATACTCTCTCGTCTCTCATACTATACCTGAGAAATTGATGGAAAATATTCACAGGCGATCGAAGACGCTCTCTATGATTTTCAGATAGAAAATCAGCTCATTGTGTCAAAAAAGAATTATGGAGCAGGATTTTACGGGATCAAAACTCGAACCAAACTCAAAGAAATATATGCACTCTATGTCGCAAATGAGAAAAAAAGAATGGAAGAAGAGGCTCGACTCGCCCTTGCAAAAACAGAGGAAGTAAAACGTCTTGCACGCGTTCAGGCAGAAGAGACAAAGCGTCTCGCAGTACAAAAACGAGAAGTGACTCTGTTTATACAAAACCTCGGCACTCCAAAAGCCGATGAAGTTGGTACTCATGTACGATCTCTCCAACAAACCCTTAAGTCCCTCGGGTATTTCAACGGAAAAGACACTGCGATCTTTGGGAAAAACACCCGTGCCGCATTGACCCAGTATCAAAAAGAACGAAATATAGAACCAGAAGAGCTTGGAAAACTGGGGAAAACCACCAAAATCGCTCTCTGTAAAGACCTTATAACCCTGAGAGAAAAACAATCCACTGGACTCGCCTTCAATAACTAAACTTTCTTCCTGTGTATAATCAAAACCGAAGTGCTGCTTTTCACCGACTTTTTCACAAAAAAATATACAATTGTGCACAAAATGTCAAAAACATCATATATATATGAAATTAATTTAAAGATTTGTCAATATATTTTCATAAAAAATACACCTTTTCGTTTGACAATAGAGGAAAAAAGGATAATTTCTGGAGAGAAAGATATTTTCTTTCCGCTTCATAACTTTTTGACAATTTGGACGAAAAAAGTTTTTGACATATTCCGGTGCTCTTTCATGAGTATATAGGCGGTCTCAATATAAGCTCTACTGCACAAAATATTGTTGTCGACTGTACACTCTGACTTGGGGGTCATGCTGTGGGTATTATACAAAAACTGCATGCTTGAGATATTTTTGTTGGATGTGATCTCGACAACGATAATCTTAAGAGCTCCAAAAAAATCATAGAATCAAGCATTGGGATGTTTGCAGAAAAAAATAATATCACTCTTCATTTTCTCCATGCGAACTTTCGAGATATAAAAACTCAGCTCTGAAAACTCGGTATCGATACTATAACGGCTGCCTGCTATGATTTGTGAGTATCGTCAGCGCATTTCGATGATGCAGATCGTGGTTTCTCATTTCGCTTCACAGGCAAACTCGACATGCGATTTGATCGAGAAAATGAGGGAAAAACAGCATATGATATCGTAAATTATGAGAGCGAGAAAGAACTCATAGAGATACTCCGAATATACGGTGAAGAGCCGAAAGCGAGATTTATAGCAGAGGCCATAGTCAAAGCGAGAAAGATACACCCAATAGAAACCACCGAGCATCTTACAAAGATCATCGAAGAAACAAGCTACGATCCTAAATCAGTCGTCAGAAGCTTCCAAGGTATTCGAATTGCCGTCAACGATGAATTTGGATCGATAAAAACATCTCTGCGAGATGTGGTTGATATACTCTCTCCTGGTGGTAGATGTGCTGTGATAACCTTTCACTCACTCGAAGACCGACTCGTAAAGCAAATATTTGCTCAATATCTTCAAGCAGAAAAGGATGCATACACTGGACAAGATACAGTGCCTGCTACGCT
>CALREC010000074.1 GCA_943355085.1 Candidatus Altimarinota bacterium | reverse complement strand
AGGAAAGCGTTGATCCATTTTCATCCATCACCAGCGCTCTTCAGAAGGGTGGAAAAAATGATACGAAGGTCATACAGATAAGATTTTCCCCTATTCATGACAGTACCTGGAAAGATCCAAAGAAGATTGCCATACTCACTTCGCATGATCCAAAATGGTTAAAAAAAGCCTACTTATCAAAATATGCTCTCCTTTGGAAAATAGGATTATTTCCTATCATGATGCTCATAAAACTCGTCCTATTGGTAATACGTCCTCATGAGCACCAGATCGAAGCGCCGGCAAAAGACAAGAATGATCCTATCGATCGCAAACTGGCAAGCTTTGGTTTCTCGGTTGGTATCAATATTGGGTGCTTCTGAACCGACAGCATAACTTCTCGAGTTACGATCAAGGAAGCGGTTTCTTCTCTCAATATATTTTCTATATCGTCGGGAAATGGATTTAAACTAGAAAGAGAAGCATATGAAGATATCGCCAGAGAATTAACCTTGCGTCATGGAAAGAATAATATCATCCTCAACTCTGCAGAGCTCGCTGGACTGGTTCACCTCCCCACTATCTATGTTCAAACTCCAGGGATTAACTGGGTAACGACAAAGATGCTGGAGCCACCTCAAAACTTACCACTCGTCACCAATACAAAAGATGTCACTCCCATCGGAATTACGAACTTTCGAGGAGGACGTACAGAGTTTGGGATGCTCCCAACAGACAGACGGCGTCATGTATACATAATAGGAAAAACTGGTATGGGTAAATCAACCCTGCTTGAGAATATGATCTATGACGATATCGTAAAAGGACGTTGAGTGGCTCTTATCGATCCACATGGAGATCTGGCTGATACTATTCTTTCCAATATACCAAAATCTCGCACCAATGATGTTATCGTATTTGATCCATCAGACTACAAAAATCCTATCGCATTTAATATGCTTGAGAGTGTTCCAAAAGAACTCCAACCGATTGTCGCCTCAGGACTCCTCTCTATATTTAAGAAGATGTTTGCGGAGAGTTGGGGGCCTCGTCTTGAGTATATCTTACGCAATACCATCATAACACTCCTACAGGTACCAGACTCGACGCTCATGACCATACCGCTCATGCTGACACAAACGTCATTTCGTCGGAAGATTATCCAGAAGATTCAAGATCCTATGATGGAAAAGTTTTGGACAAGTGAATTTGAGGCTATGGAACCAAAGCAGATGGTCGAGGCAGTGAGTCCGATCCTCAACAAGGTAGGACAGTTTCTCTCGAGCGTTCTTCTCAGAAACATACTCGGACAACCCAAAAATCCATTTTCACTCCGATGGATCATGGATAACAAAAAGATATTTATCGTAAACCTTTCCAAGGGGAAAATCGGAGAAGATTCGAGTGCTCTCCTGGGTGCCATGATGGTTACCAAGTTCCAAATCGAAGCCATGGGGCGAGCCGATATAGAAGAAGACAAACGAGAGGATTTTTATCTCTATGTCGATGAGTTCCAAAACTTTGCCACCGATTCATTTGCAACGATATTATCAGAAGCACGAAAATACAAACTCAATCTCGTTATGGCGAATCAGTTTATCGAACAAATGCCCGATACTGTACGCTGAGCGGTATTCGGGAATGTTGGTACCATTGCCAGTTTTCAAGTAGGGTTCACCGACGCAGCTGTTCTCTCAGGGCTCATGGACGAAGAAGTAGTATCTACCAACGATCTCGTGAATCTTGGGAAATACGATATATATACGAAGCTTCTCATCAATGGAATGCCTTCGAAAGTATTTTCTGCAAAGACATTCGGTCCTATCAAACTTCGCATTCCCCACCCCGAACAAAAAAGAGATGTCATCGTCAAAGTCAGTCGTGAAAAGTACTCAAAACCTGTCGAATTTGTGGAGAAAAAAATCAATGATTATATGACTAAAATTGTCGAAGAGGAGAAAAAATTTAAGAAAGATCAGGAAGCGTATAAGGAGCGTATGAAAGAAGAAAAGAAAAAGAAAACGGAAGAATCCAAAAAACAACCACTGTCATAATATATGAAGCAGCATTAAAAAAATCTTCTTGAAAATATTTTCAAGAAGATTTTTTTAATACCTAAAGAATATCTATTATTCTTCTATAACTTTAAGATTGACACGTGCATCCATTTTAGATCCATAAACACGGAGAACTGTACGAATCGCGTTGATAGTCTTTCCTTCTTTTCCAATAACAGTACCCATGTCCTGGTTCGCGACTTTGAGAGTCAGAAGAGTACCAAGCTCATCTTCACGCTGTTCTATAACCACATCCTCCTTGTGTGTTACAAGTGAATCTATGATAAAAGAAAGAAAATCTTTTGGTGCCATAAGAGAAAATATGAGGAATTAAGAAATGATTATTTCTTTGATCTTTCAAGAACTTTTACCAGAGTATCAGAGTATTGAGCTCCGTTTGCAAGATATGGTGCGGCGTCTTTTTCATCGAATTTAAGTTCCTTGGTAATAGGATTGTAGTATCCAAGAACCTTAATATATCCGTGTTTTGCAGATTGTTTATGCTCAGTAAGAACAATATGAAAAAATGGTACATGTTTTCTTCCAGAACGAGAAAGTCGAATCTTAAGCATAATGAATAATTATTAGTAATATATGAAATATAGAAAGAGAAGTGTTATCGTTTCATGAAATTATGATTGGTGCCCCGGATGGGAATTTCCTTCGGACCTCCTTGCGATGAAGAATGTCATCCCAGACATTCTTTTCCCGACTCATTCTTCGTCGGTATCGCTACGGTTTCAATTCCCATCCAAAAAACCAATTGACTGTTAACTTTTATTTGGTGCCCCGGATGGGAATTGAACCCATACTCCCATAAGGAACAGGATTTTAAGTCCTGCGTGTCTACCATTCCACCACCAGGGCAAAGCGGTGAAAAGAGGATAAAATCCACCACCCCTTTCTACCTTTCTTTTATAAAATACCTTTCTTTTTAAGAGTTTTTATAGCCGTTGCAGAAAGTCTTACACGAAAATTAGCTCCTGTGGAAGGATCTTTAATATTTCTCCAAAAAAGATTTGGATAAAATTTTCTTTTTGTTCTGCGAACAGAATGAGAGACATTATTTCCAACGGCAGTTCTTTTACCGGTCAGTTGACAAACACGAGACATAGTCGAGAGGGATTATAACAATAACAAATAAATTATGATACTTTGATTTCTACACCAACTCCTGAAGGAAGGTTGATAGACTGAAGAAGCTCAAGGGTTTTTGCAGTTGGTTGATTGATATCAATAAGTCTCTTGTGACGACGAATTTCAAACTGCTCACGAGCATCACTATTAACAAAAGTAGAGCGATGAACGGTAACTTTTTCAATCTTCGTTGGAAGTGGAACTGGACCTACAACTGTAGCTCCTGAATCTTGTGCTGTTGTAACGATTTTCTTAACCGCTTCATCAACCAGTTTATGTTCGAATGCTCGTACAATAATACGAATATTTGCAGTTTTCTTGGCAACCATAGAGAATGAAAAATGATAGAGAATATATACTCATCATTCAGCATCACAATGAATGTGATGCTGAACAGATGAAGATACAGTGTGTGTATAAATCAATTTTAGAAAAAAATGAGGTGAGTTCGAGGAAAATCGAATCCCGTAGCGAACCGTACATGAGTACGGAGAGCGAGGAATGGAGATTTGACGAAGAAATCATCCATTATTTTCTAAAATTATGCAATAACTTTGGCAACTACTCCAGAACCAACTGTTCGTCCTCCTTCACGGATCGCAAATCGAAGTCCTTGTTCCATCGCAATTGGTGCTCCAAGTTCGATAGTCATTTGGATGTTATCACCAGGCATAACCATCTCTACTCCTGCAGGAAGCTCAATTGCTCCAGTTACATCAGTAGTTCGGAAGTAGAATTGTGGTTTATATCCCTTGAAGAATGGAGTATGTCGTCCACCCTCATCCTTCGTAAGTACGTATACCTCGGCAGTAAATTTTGTATGTGGTTTAATAGAACCTGGCTTTGCTAGAACTTGTCCTCGTTCAACCTGCTCTCGTTCGATACCTCGGAGGAGAAGACCAGCATTATCTCAAGCCTGACCTTGATCAAGAAGTTTGTGGAACATCTCAATACCAGTAACTGTCGTAGTCTGAGTATCTCGAACTCCGACTATCTCGATAGTATCACCAAGCTTGATAATTCCTTGCTCGATCTTACCAGTAACAACCGTACCTCGACCTTTGATTGAGAACACATCCTCAACTGGCATGATAAATGGCTTATCAAGAGCTCTCTCGGGAATTGGAACATATTTCTCGATAGCATCAAAAAGTTCGATAATAGTTTTAGCCCCCCATGCTTTGTCCATATCTTCTGGGAAGTCAAGAGCTACTTTACCAGAACCACGAATAACAGGAAGATCATCTCCAGGGAATTCATACTTCGTAAGAAGTTCTCGAATTTCCATCTCAACGAGATCAAGCATTTCTGCATCATCTACCATGTCACACTTATTCATAAATACAACAATGTATGGAACACCTACCTGACGAGCAAGAAGAATATGTTCACGAGTCTGTGCCATAGGACCGTCAGTAGCGGCAACGATAAGAATCGCGGCATCCATCTGTGCGGCACCAGTAATCATGTTCTTAACATAATCGGCATGCCCTGGACAATCAACGTGTGCATAGTGACGAGCTGCAGTTGAGTACTCAATATGAGCAGTATTGATAGTAATACCACGTGCTTTTTCTTCTGGAGCTGCATCGATTTTATCGAATGCTGTAATATCTCCTCCGAACTTTTTTGCAAGAACGATAGAAATAGCTGCAGTTGTAGTAGTTTTACCATGATCTACGTGTCCGATAGTACCAATATTTACATGTGGTTTAG
>CALREC010000073.1 GCA_943355085.1 Candidatus Altimarinota bacterium | reverse complement strand
CTTGTATCAACTCTTGAGCGACGACTTGTTTTTGTGCTCCGGTGACAATGGTTGCCGGTTCAGACAAGAGGAGCAATCCTATCTCTTGTTTTGCTATGAGATCTGGTGCAGACTGAGAAGTACTGTTTATGATCTGAGTTATGGTATTTGCAACGGCTTCTTGTTTCTGAGGTGTGGTAGCCTGTGTATTGTTTAAGATAGTGGTTACGAGTTCTCACTTTTCTGTTTGATTTGAGACCGTATTGATCTGAGTGATGGCATCTTGGATGATGGTTGTTTGGATGAGTGTGGTGGCTTGTTGTTTTTGCTCGGACGTAACAATCGTGAGGGGCTGAGCGAGGACGACTCATGCTGCCTCGATTCTCGCTTGGGGTGGAATCGATGTATTTTGGAGTATACTCACGAGTTCGGTGACTACGGTTTGTTTTTGTGCGGGAGTAGGCGATGGAGATGCGAGAACTTCGGATGCTATCTCTACCTTAAAGAGAGAAGTCAGGGTTGCATCGGTTGATTGTATAACCTTGGTAAGAATCTGGTCGATCATCTGACCTTTTTCTGTTTCTGGAAGTGTTACGGTTGACTCTAGGACGATTTTTGCAACTTCTGCCTTGGTTTGTGTTGGTAGGGTGGTATCGGTAACGATGAGAATCGTGTCGATGAGCTTAGTGGCAAGTTGTTGTTTTTGCTCAGATGAGACAATAGTAGTACTCTGTGAGAGAAGTTGTTTGGAAACCTCTATGAGGAGATTTTTCTGCTCAGAAGTTGTGGGCACTTGGGATGGTAAAATGAGATCTGTTATGACCGCTTCAGTGGCTGCTTGTTTTTGTGCTGGAGTTGCAGGAGAGTTCGATGCAAGGATCGATACAAGAGCTTCTTGTTTGTGTGTCAGAGTCGCAGGAGAAGTGGTATCTGTTATGAGGGCTATGAGTTTCGTAGTAGCCTCTTGTTTTTGTAGAGAACTTGCAGCAGTTGATTGTATGATCGATGTGGCAAGTTCTTGTATTTGTTGATCATCTGTCGTGGTCTTGAGTTTATCGACTATGCTCGTGATTTGTGTGATTTTTTCTTCTTTGGACACGGTGGGAGTTTGTACGGCATTCGATCCAAAAAATTTCTGTACACTCTGGAGTTCCAAGACTTTTTTGTTGTGTATGACCACTCATGCTTCTGGAGCATAGGGCAGATTAGATTCGTTGTGTACGGTAAAATAGGTATGAGCTGCGTCGAGGGCTACCTGTTTTTGTTGTCCGACTGTTGTCATCATCGTGTCTGATGAAAATATGAGACCATGGAGAAGATAGCTGACTCCTCCTACTTTGATCAATCCGGCTTTGTAGTTTCCTTGGACTATTGCCCGGTATCCATCGTCTGCATAGACAGCGGGAATCGGTGCATATGCCGTCATGTCTGATTCTTGTATAGATCACAACTGAAAGAATTTTTGGTCTGCACTTACGGCGTAGGCATATGGGTTTTTGGTCAGAGGATCGAGGGGTATCGTATTCATCTTGATGACGCGTGAGAGATTCTCTCAGACTGCTCATCGGGAAGAGAGGATAACTCATCCGGTTCCGACGAGCTGAATCACTTCACCATCTGGGAGAGGATAGCTTCAGGCTTTGAGATTATAGAGGGCAAGTCACTTTTCTATGTTGGTGAGAGTAGCAACACGACTTCCATCTCTGGCATTTTTGGTAAAACTTTGGAAAGAGAAAAATGATAGAGTCCCGAGTATCGAGAGTATCGTGATCACCACGATAAGTTCTACGAGGGTGAAGGCCAGAGAGTTTTTCTTTGCACGTTTCGTAGGCGTTTGGTGTGTGTTCATAGAGTGAGCGTAAGTGAGATAAGAATATACGTTGTCGTGGGGGGGAGACCGGTCTCAATTTCTTTGGCTTATACGAGCAATCAGGTTTAACCCGTGTAGTTTATCGGTTTTGAGACCGGTCTCAAAATGCAGTTATGGACCAGATACAAACACGAAAAAATCCTCTGGTAAAAGAGGATTTTGAGGAATGTGAAAAAAGAGTTCGCTAGTCTTGCGTACTTGCACATACTTCCGGTACTGGCGTACTGCGAGTAGCTATGATACTTTGTGTCATAAGTAAATTATTATGAGATTTTACTTGGGGTTTAGTATAGAGAGTTTTGTGGTTTTTCAAAAAGAATTTTAAAATTGATCCGATCTGAAGATAGCGGATTATCTTAACAAGCGTATCGTGGTATTTTTTGGGCTCTATTTTAACACTTTATTTTAACACTTTATTTTATTTTTTGCAAATAATTCATATACTACCAGTATAATAATTGAAAAAATCCGATCATACCTCATGTCCTTCGTCCATCTCCACACACATACTCACTATTCATTTCTCTCCGGACTCGGGAAGCCGGGAGCTTTTGTGAAACAGGCACAGTCACTCTCGATGCCTGGACTCGCTATCACCGATGCAGGGAATCTGTATGGGGCTTTTGAATTTTATAAAAAAGCAAAGGAAGCGGGGATTAATCCGATTATTGGAGTCGAGGCAACGATTTCCAAGAAAGGAAAAACCAATCGAGACAAGGATAATGAGCTTTTTGAGATAGTACTTTTGGCAAAAAATGTTGAGGGGTACAAAAATCTGATCGATATGGTCACCGAGTCTTGGCTCCATGGTACGTACAACGGACGGCCCCGGATAGATTTCGAGCTTCTAGAGAAGTACAAGTGACACCTCATAGGTCTTTCTGGATCTATCCTAGGCGAGATTCCCCAACATATAACAACGGGAAAAAGTGAAGAATACATTCGTTCTCGGATTGCTTACTACGAAGGAGTTTTTGGAAAAGGTGACTTTTATCTGGAACTTCAAGAGCATCCAGATCGTGGCAATCAACCGAAGATCAATGACTATCTCGTGAAACTCTCACGCACATATGGACATAAAGTGGTTGCCACCAACCATGTATATTATATAGATCAAAACGATGCCGAAGCACGTGATCTTTTCTACTGCATAGGAGATGGGCGATCCCTCGAAGATCCAGATCGTCCGACTCTCATAGAAGGAAACTATGCGCTCAGGAGCGGAGAGGAGATGGCCGAATTATTTGCCCATGTACCAGAAGCCATACAAAGCACCCTTGAGATCAACGATAAGATCCGAATCGATATCCCCTATGGAAAAACTCTCATACCCACATTTGAGCTTGGAGATGAAGAGAAGATAGGATATGAAAAATACAGGAAAACAATAGACGAAAAGAACTCCCCCGACCACGAAGCACTCGCTCATTTTGGAGGCGAGTGACTGGGGATAAAGGAAGAACAGTGAGAAAAAATAAAAACTCTTGGCGAGGAAGAGTGGAATCTTCGTCGGATATGTATCGAGGGACTCAATTATAGGTACGGATTTGCACTCGATGCAGCAACCATTTTGGAGTTTATATACAAAAGAGATATCGCCGGATCAGACAAAAAACTCGTGGATATGTCGGCCAAAGAACTTCAGGAGCTCGCAAAGACCTATTATACTCTCAAAAAACAAAAAATCATCTCCGGATGGACCGAAGAAAAAAAGATAGTCATAGATCGACTAGAATACGAACTCGTAGTTGTGGAACTTATGGGATTTAACGGGTACTTCAATATCGTCTCCGATTTTATCATGTGGGCAAAAAATAATGGCGTACCGGTAGGTCCGGGACGCTGATCTGCAGCCGGTGCGGTGCTTGCATATGTCTCGTGAATCACCGACATAGATCCCCTCCCCTATGGACTTCTCTTTGAGCGATTTTTGAACCCTTCTCGAGTATCTATGCCCGATATCGACGTCGATTTTTCTGACACGGGACGTGATCGAGTTATAGGATATGTGCGGGACAAGTATGGAGCTGACCATGTGGCACAAATCTGTACTTTCGGTACCATGGCGGCACGTGCGGCAGTAAAGGATGTAGGAAAAGCCCTTGGAATCCCCTTCTCTGAAATGAATAAGCTCGCGGGATTTATCCCGATGAAACCGGGAACCAAGCTCAAAGATGCGCTCATCGAATCCATAGAATTCAAAAAAGCCTACGATACAGATGATCGATATCATATGATCATCGATAACGCCATAAAACTCGAGGGGTCTATTCGCCAACTGGGAGTCCATGCTTGTGCGGTTATCATCGCTCCGAGACCCATGACCGATTACTGCCCATTGCAACATCCTCCAAAAGATGTCATGACAACCGTAACGCAGTTTAGTGCGAAGCCACTCGAGGATCTCTGACTCCTGAAGATGGATTTTCTTGGTCTTCGAAACCTCACTATCATAGAACGTTGTCTCCGAATCATCAAAGAACGTCACGAGATCGATATCGATATGCTCAAGATTAGTTTCAACGACAAGCGTGTATTTAAGATATTTGCCGAGGGTGACACAACTGGGGTATTTCAATTTGAGTCAGCGGGGATGAGAAAATATCTACGAGATCTGAAACCCAATACATTCGAAGACATCATCGCGATGGTAGCCCTCTATCGTCCAGGACCGATGGCATTTATCCCCGTATATATCAATCGTAAGCATGGACGAGAAAAGGTATCCTACATGATGGATGAACTTCGAGAAATACTTGAGAAAAAATATGGCAAGGAGATTATCAAGGACGAAACTAAAAAGCTAGAACGAGATCTCGGTCCCTATTTAGATGTTTCATATGGTATCGCCGTCTATCAAGAGCAACTTATGCAGCTCGCACAATCCATGGGAGGATTTTCTCTCGGTGAAGCCGATGTCCTCAGGCGATGAGTCGGAAAAAAGATTCGTGAAGTGGTTGAAAAAATCAAGTATGAGTTCATCGAAAAAGCCGAAAAGACAAATGGATACAAACCCGAAACAAGTGCGTTTATATATGAAAAGATGGTCATGCCAG
>CALREC010000072.1 GCA_943355085.1 Candidatus Altimarinota bacterium | reverse complement strand
AATATTGACACTATAGCATATATGCAAAAAAAATGCAAAAAAATTGTTTTTATAGATTTCCGGTATGAACCGATGATAGAGTGAAACTATTTTTAGAAGTATGAATAACTCTGTTATAAGTGTAATTTTTTGCGAACAACCACATACATGAGTCATAGCAAAGCCATAACAAGTATACTTGCGGAAATAAGCGTCTGTTTTGGTCACATCTTTGATCCTTCTGTCAATGAGGGCTGAAAATAATTCTGTCATTTTACTATGAGAGGCTTGGGGGTGGCTTGTATCTGAACGCGTCCAACTTTGTTCTTTTTTGGCGTAAGTAATGGATCAATTTTTAGGTAGAATATATCATCACGAATACTCAATGTTTGAGAATCAAGAACACGAAGGATGACTTCATATTTTCCTGGAGGATATTTCAGAGCTGGAGGATTCGCTCCATAATGGGTAGTACCATTTCCGAAATCCCAATAGTAAATAAAATCTCTTTGGGGTACGCCTGCAGTAAAATTGACACTGCAGGTTGTTTTTGTCATACATGAGAAATGCTTTTCCGAAAGTTTTCGATTTTTCGAAAAGAGTCACTGAATTCTGATAGAGATATCATCTATGCCGATGCGAGCAAGTATTGCTCGGACTTTTGCATATTTTGGAGCGATGTTCAATTCGGGGCTTTCATCATCTATAGCCAAGAGTCGATCAAAAATCTCCGCATCAAGCTTCTCTGATCCTATATGTATATCTTTAGCTACTTTTATAAGATCATCCAATATGGCATTATCCTCCTCTTTGAGCTGTTCTTCCAGGGCTTTTTTATCTTCTTTGGCATCGCCATTTAATAGCTTTTTTATCTCCAGATCTGCCCACATTCATATCTTATTTTTTTCTGCATCTCGGCCGATTTTCTCAAAATCCTTAAAATATCGAAATGGAAATCGTAGATAGGCTCGAGCATACCCCCGTCGTATAAGTTCCTCATTGAAACTTCTTCCATCGATCCAGACATACGCAAGAAGTCGATCATACTTGTCTCGTGGATTAAAATCAAATTCGAGATCTATTTCTTTTCACTCCAGGCTTGCGCGAGTATAATTGAAAGCTTCCTTTCAAAAATATTGGACTGATTTTCGTGGATCTACTGTTTCTGGGGTATCCACTCCAATGAGACGAACTTTTTCAGTTTTTCCATAGAGCTCCACAACGATCGTATCTCCATCTACGACTCGGAGTACTTTCGTACGAATAGATCCTGAATATGGCCCTGTTTTTCATGACACAATAAATCCTTCTGGAACAGAATAGTTCCAAGCAAGCGTACTCACTACACTCGATCCACAAACAAGATGGACGGAATCGTCGGTATTGTTGAAGTTGATTAGTGTTTGTAATTTATAAAAACGCTTTGAGGTATGTGCTGGGATGATTATAGAATCAGGAAAAACGTATGGATTACTTCATTTTTCGAGATCATCATCCAAGCTGCAACCGGCAAGAGAGATATCAACATGTGCTGGGTTGGTAATTTCTGCCCATTCAGATATACCATCATTTCCGAGAGGATTCGGATTGACTCCGGTAATTTTAAGCATGAATACGTTTGTATCAAGCGGCCGAGAATACGCCGGTGTTTTCAGATCTTTTCCGGAAACCGAAACGCGAAAATTGGCTTCACTGGTCAGTCCTTTCGTATCCGTCACTCGAAGGACGATAGTATATTCCCCTGAGGGAAACTCGACCGCTATAGGATTTTCTTTCTCACTTGTCTGTCCATTTCAGAAATTCCAAAAATATGTGAGTCGATCTTTATCGAGATCATAACTTTCTTCTCATGAGACATTTATGCTACACACATCTACTCCATGACACTGAATGCTATTTCCTTGTTGTGTTTTATATCTTCCGAGAGTTCACTGTGGCTTGATATGAGCAACAGGCACATGATTTTGTGGGCTGGTTTTGGTTTGATGAATCTCCGATCGAGTTCCATTGGAGAAGGCAAGAAACTTCTCTCGATAATTGGAAGGATTTCCTTGCTCAAAAACTCGAAGCTTCACGATAAATTCGCCGATGGGATAATACACATACCCAGGATTACACTTATTTTGTGTCCCAGAAAGATAAGAGCCCCCCGTAAAGTCCCACTGACATGCTTCTTTTGATCCAAGAACCTTGTATTCAACATTCACTGTACAGTCCGCCTTCAGGCAACGATTATCACTGTCCAATCAGGACTGTACCCGTATTATCGGATCGATAATAGCAACAGAGGAAGTATATGAGTATCCTCCTCAAGAGCTAAGGTATGAGGAGGAGGAAGAACTTCATGTCTCACTCGCCCCAGAGGAACCACTCGATACCGGCAGACTGTCAGTCAGTGCAGGAGCATGAAGCAAGATAGAACGTTCGGTAAATAGACCCACCTCGGGCGTATGAATGATACGAAAACGTAGATGATAGTCATGTCCACGTGGAAAGATAACGGTATTGGGATTACACTTATACTCTTCGCCACTCTCCAGATCCAGATCAAAATCTAATTCACAAAAGTAATCGGAAGGAGTATATCCCGTACCAAAAGAAGATTCAAGGTTGAAATTTACCTTACAATCGGTATGAGTATTGTCACAGGTAAACTCACTCAGAAGAGTATTTTGATCGAGTAAATATGTTGTACTCTGAAAGGTAATCGATATGGGTGGTGGTGGAATCGCTGCCGGAAGAGTGGTAAAAGAACCTGTTTGGGACAATATCTCACTCCATCAGGGGAATGGCACCAGTCAGAGTCTATAGATATACGTATTGCCCGCGAGGAGTCCTGAAAAAGAGAACAGACCATTGATAATAGTACCGGTACCTATTAAAGGGGTACCGGTACCAAAATAGATATTTCCAGAAATATTTGGCCGAAAAACAACCCCGGAAAGCTTTGCTTCATGCTTGGTGATATCAGAAATCGTACCAGTCGAAACGATGGACGCTGCAAATATGACACTCGCCTGGGTCAGTGTATCAAAAATAAGCGTGATTCATGAAAAACTCGTATACTCTTCGGTGCCTAAAGAGTGAGAAACGACTGCCCGCAAATTGCCACCAGAGAGACTATAAGGAAGAGTCGTACGAGAGACGGTTCCAGAAAGTGCACCGGAAAAAAGGGACAACGTATCATTTTCAGATACATAATCAACCGTCAACCACAAGCCCGATCCGATCAAAGTACCATCATAGGTATAGAGTATTTCATTTTCTGTAATCGTCGATACGCTCGAAAGAACATCTCCCGAGAGAGTCCGAAATGCTGAACTAAAAGCTTCTTTTCAAAATAGCAGTGCTCCTGTCGTGGAGAGAATATGTGATTCAGATCCCACAAATAGATTGTGGTTATTGCCGACGAGTTTTGAACCAGAATTGAGCTGTAAAGCATTGCTATCTCCGAGAAAAGAATCGGACATCGTAGTCAAAGTAATACCACTCAAAAATAACAAACCTGATTTATTACGAGAATCGATATTTTTGATACTGAGAGCTCCTGAAAAATTGGAACCATAGAGATATCCAGTATCGATATAATCAATGCCTGTTGTTGCGTTAAAAACACCAGTGGAACTATTTGGGAACTTGCTCGTGGAAACAATATTGGAAATATTGTTCATAGTATTACCAGCGATGTCAGCAATGTTTGCCTGAGCAAAAAAACCCACCTTCAAATCACTATAATTACTCGATCCGGCATTGATATTGATGCTCAGATTATTTTTTATCATATCTCATTCTTGGAGCCCCAGAGTGGCGGTATTGCCTGAAATATTTGCCGATATTATATGATCCGAGAAGTCCAGATTTGTTGTAACTCCACTTGCCATAAGTCCACCTTTTCTCGTGTAAATCGTCATTCCTGTACTATACGGAAGTGTCGGAGTTCAAAAAATAGGCTCATCAAAATCAACCACAATCTGGTCAATCTTTCCGTTGTGATCGAGATCCAAATAGGTTATTTTTTGTGCTTTTGGCGTTATGTTATCGACGATCAGCTGTTCCGATCCCAGCAGTATTCATGAACCATCGAGAGCAGATAGTGTATAAGTTCCGCCCGTGAGCGATGTATGAGAGGGGAAAAAACTATTAATCTTTGCTAAATTGGCACCTGTTTTATATACCATATCTCAGGTCTGAGTAGTACCCGAAAATACTAGCAATTGTACACTCGTGGAAACGACTCACGAAAGACTCAATGATCCTGTTTTGGTATAAAAAATCCCATTACGAGGAATGAGATTTGAAAGAGTGGGATTGATGGAAAAGTCGACGGTTGGAGATGCAAAAAGAGTCGCAGAAGCGTATGATAAAAAAACGAGAAACAAAAGAGCAAGAAGCTTTTTCATGAATGATTATTGGCGTATAAATACGAACGTATTCTATAGATAAATCAAGAAAAGCAAACATAAACCATACAAAGCGCTAATATTCACCCAGTATGCGTATATGAGTGGTAAAAAATGTAAGCTCTTCGAACGCTCCACGAACAGACTCGGAAGCCATAGAACCATCAATATCCATCCAAAACATATATTCAAAAGGGGTATCTTTTGCGGGTAGTGATTCTATCTTGGTAATATTGACCGCTCGAGTAGCAAATGCACCAAGACACTTATAGAGAACTCCCGGCATATCCTTTACTCGGAAAATAAGAGAAATCTTTCCACTTTTCTGAGTATTTGTATAAACATCACTCTTCCCTACCAAGAAAAATCTGGTCGTATTGCCATCCTGATCTTGAATATTGCGATCCAAAATATTGAGTCCATAAATCTCTGCGGCAAGCTCGGAACAAATAGCAGCATAGGAAATATCCTGAGCCTTACTCACAAATTGGGCGCTGCCTGCAGTATCTCAATAACTCTCAGTCGTCCATCCGTGCAAGC
>CALREC010000071.1 GCA_943355085.1 Candidatus Altimarinota bacterium | reverse complement strand
ACCCGCCTTAACGCTTCTTCTTTTTTTCGGGACGATGCCTTAGATTCAAGTTTTAATACTTTTAAAGTTATAACATACAGCTCTGCTTTTGTAATGCCCTGAAGGGCATAGAGATCATGAGGTGTTAATCATTTCCAGATTTTTTCATCAAGCATTTTAGAGTATCAAATATAACTTGCGATAACCAACTTAGATAATCCCTCATTCATTTTTTTGGATTTATTTTCTACAGTAGGAATCTGTTTTTCAGGATTTTCAGGATTTTCAGGATTTTGAGGAGTCTGAGTAACTGGAACGGCTTGATTCGATTTAGCTCAGGATGAAACTAAAGATTGAAAGAATTTTTTCATATTTCATATTTACTAAATAATATTTTTTCCTATACTAACATATATATCACCTTTTTTCAAATTTATGATCTGTATATATGGCAAGTGACGTGTTGGGAATGGCTTGGAGAGATTTTGTCAATATAATCATATATCTTATGAAGTCAAAGACGATGCCGATAACTTCACTGATTTTTCACGCTATTCAGTCATCGTCCCCTCTCCTGGGATCACTCCATCGCATAGAATCTACCAAACAGGCAAGATTATCGGAGAACTCGATTTTGTCTACGGTTTTCTCCCAAAGGGATTCAAGATACTCTCTGTAACGGGAACAGATGGTAAATCTACCACAGCCTGGATACTCTATAATCTTCTCAAAATGGAATACGGCGAGGATCGAGTGTTTCTGTCTGGGAATTTTGAAATACCTTTTGCTGAAACCGTAACGATTATTCAAGAACGGTGATTCAAAACTGGATATATCGTGCTCGAAGTCTCAAGTTTTATGTCCTACAATATCACTTCTTTCAAATCCACCCATTCTATATTCACAAATTTTGAAATTGATCATCTTAATTGGCACACAGATCTCCAAGAGTATTTCGATGCAAAAATCCGACTTTTTGAAAATACAACCGGTATTTCGTGCATCAATGAGCAAGTATTTCAAAGAGCAAAAGCATGAGATTTAAATATATCTCAACATATTCCAAATATTCGATTTTTTGGAACCAACCATATATTAAAAGATAGAACAGATGGTGAAAATATCATCATCTCAAATAGAAAAAAATATATACTGAGTGAAACGCATTTTTCAGGGTTGCATAATGCCATGAATATATTGTCGTGCACACTTATCACCAATGTGCTCAAAATATGCTCAAAACGAACATGAGAATACCTCAAAAATATATCAGGGCTTGCGCATCGAATGGAGCAAGTGATAGTCAAAAATGGAATTACTTTTATCGATGACTCAAAATCTACCTCTGCACAAAGTCTCTTGGCAGCTCTTTGAAGTTTTGAAGATAAAAATACATATCTCATTGCTGGAGGTTCAGACAAGTGAGATTCCTTTGAACATCTCGGTGTCATGCTCCAAGAAAAAGTAAAGCACGCGGAACTTATAGGTGCAACTCGAAAAACAATCTGAGAAATATGCAAACAGAAAGGAGTATCATTTCATTACAGCGAAAGTATGGATGAGGCTGTAAGATTATCAGCGCAAGCTGCAAAACAAGGAGACAACATATTGCTCTCTCCTGGATGCGCGAGCTTTGGGATGTTTCGGGACTATCTGGATAGAGCCAATAAATTCCGTGAGGCTATTGAAAAGATATAGACATAGGAAAGGTTTTTATCTAATTTGATTCAACTCTTTCTATTTTTGCACCGAGTTTTCATATCTTCCCGATTATATCTTCATACCCTCGTTCGATATACTCAACATTTGTGATGTATGTATCTCAGATAGCGATCAATCCTGCTATAATCATAGCAACTCATGCTCGCAGATCCCAACTCGAAACAGTAGCACCCCGCAGCAACGTTGGTCCAAATATAAGGGCTGCATTTGGATTCATGATGGCTGGATGTCATTTCATTTTCTCGATCTCGATGAGCCAGTTGAGCCGACTCTCATAGACAATTTCCTCAAGTCTACTCACTCATTCGGCCTGAGTGAGGAGGATGGCAAATGGCGACTGGAGATCAGTCGGAAATCCTGGAAATATATTGGTCTGGACTCGAATAGCTTTGAGTGAGTCGATAGATCGATATACACGCAAGGTATCATCTCCGAGATATTCATACCGTACTCATGCGTCACGACACTTGGTCAAAAAGGCATGGAGATCCATAATACGAGCATCTTTGATATCGAGATAGTCACTGGAAGCCAATGCACCCATAACGATAAAGGTTCCTGACTCGATATAATCAGCAATGACTCTTCAGGTAGCTTCCTCCTGAAGAGATGCAACTCCGATAATCTCGATAGTATGATCATATCAGAGAGAAATACGGGCTCCATGGATATTAAGAAACTCGATCAAACTCATAACATGAGGCTCAATGGCTGAGAGAAAGATACGCGTAGTCCCCTTCCTCTGAACATTCGCGAGTATCAAACTCTCTGTTGCAGTCACAGCAAATCCGGCAGAAAACTCTACATCTCACTCCTTGGGAGTTCATCATATAGAGACTCAAGAATCTCCATATGTACCGGTATATCCAATCTCAAAAAATCCATTCATGAGCACATCTATCGGTCGTTTACCGATATTGCATCCACCAGGATATGGAAGCTCTACAGAACCAAAAGCCTGTAAAAAACCAGGGACAAGTAATATACTCGCTCGAATCTTACTCGCGAGTTCGAGATCGATACTGTGACTATGCATAGCTGTCGTATCGATGGAAAGGGTATTCTCATGGAAACTTACCTGTACTCATGCACTTTTTGCTATGGCAAGAAGGGTGTGTACATCACTGATGTCCGGAACGTTATGAATGGTTGCTTTTTTAAATAGTAGGGCAGCCCCAATAAGAGGAAGAGCAGCATTTTTAGATCCGCTTATCTGCACAGTTCCAGAAAGCCTTTGTCCTCAGATAATTTTAAGCATACATATGACTCAGTAAATAGAATATCGAGAGCATATCCGAAAGATTCAAAAATTCAAATCGAAGTGCATAATTAAAAAAAATTAACTTAATATTTCTCATTTAGTGATGTGTTGAATCCAATAGAATTCAACAGCTCATACGAGTATCTCTGGATGGGCCATTAGAAATCAAAAACGTCTTTAAAGTCCACCCATTCTGAATCTGATACAGGAGTACCGAAGATATTACTTCCAGTGATGATAACCCTCACTCCGTTGATAACAAAATCCCCACTGATAATAGTACCGCCATATCCGAGAACTGTAGCACAGATGGGGGCAGTAGATGCACAAACTATCATTCCACTAACCATAGTAACAGTAGTACCGGCGATTATGATCTCACCTGGAAGTGATGCTATGTCTTTTGGCTGATTTTAGAAAATAAGGAATGGGATTGTATCCCATTCCTTATTTCAGTAATAATTCTTTTTACCTTATATTAGACCTTGTCCCACTCGTAGATTATTCCCTTCTCTTTCTTGTATTCATCAAAGAGTTCAAAGAAGAGATCAAAGGCTTTTTCTGGATCGTTATTTGAAGCGAGGAGAAGGATATCTTGATACAAGTGATGATCTGGAAATAGAGTTTTATATTTTTCTCTAATAAAATCTTGAAACTGATGAAAGATAACTATTTCATTCCATCGCTTTCATTCATCCCTAATAAAGTTTTTTGATCCGGATCGAAATCATGCTATGTATCCAGCCAACATTCGTATATCTGGTCAGGATCACAATATCATTCATGACCTTTTTTTTATTATATCAAATTCTCAGAATAGACTTTGATACTGAGGCGATCTAATAATAAGCATATTGTTAGAATATTAGAGAAGTAAAGTATCTATTCTAGTCCCTTTAAATCTCTAAAACCCGAAGGGTACTCGGTTATTCCCAAATCATCCTTAAATGTTTTTATAGAAATTCATTGTGGGTGGACATTATCATAAATAGTGTCACCGACACGAGTAGCAAAATGATCTCCATTCGTAGATATTATTCCGAATTTACCTTGAGGATCAGAAGGGAATACTTTTTTAGCGTCTATTGATACGAGTCATCGTCATCCCAAATCATGTACCTCAACATTTCTATATCCAATCCCCTCCTTATCCAACAATTTTCTTAAATCACTCGCAAAATCCGTACACTGTAGATTCTTGTATTTCCCTACAAGTGAAGCGGTAATTTTATTGAGGGTCGCTAATCCACTTCCTCCCCCAACCTTCCAAAACCCTGCATTTCCATATACTGCTTGTCTCACAGTATATACTGCTTCTGATCGTTCTACAGTCCCACCTCTTACAAGCATAGCTCCAATCTTCTCCACTTCCTCAGCTCCGAGTGTCGCTCGAAGTCCAGCCTTGAGACTCAGTCCCGAGACTCCGAGAGTGACAATATCAACTGGAAGCATCAGTACTGCTGTTCCCCATTCTGAATCTGATACAGGAGTGCCGAAGATATTGCTTCCGGTGGTGATAACCTTCACACCATTCACCACAAATCCTCCACTAGCAATCGTTCCGCCATATCCGAGAACTGCAGCACAGATGGGAGCAGTAGATGCACAAACTATCGCTCATCCAACCATGGCAACCGTAATACCGGCTATGATTGCTGTTTTTCCAGGATTGGCTTTTATGAATGCCCAACCATCAGCCAGTGCTTTTGCTGGTGCTTCGCGAGCATCCTTCGTTGCACTCACTTCTGCACTGTCATCCCAACTCCTCTCATTATTCGCTTCATTGGCAATCTCTTGTTGTTGATTAGCTACTTCCTGATTCAGAATATCAATGTCATATTTCAGTGTATCTATTTCTCGTTTAAGTCAAGCATTTGCATTGATGAGATTTGTTCTAATGGTATCTATATCAACTGGAAGTGATACTATGTGTTTTGGCTGATTTTAGAAAATAAGGAATGGGATTGTATCCCATTCCTTATTTCAGTAATCATTCCGTTTACTCTATATTAAACCTCGTCC
>CALREC010000070.1 GCA_943355085.1 Candidatus Altimarinota bacterium | reverse complement strand
ATATAGCAAGCATCTCACTCTTACTATTCCATCTGGATCCAAGTCTGGAACAAAATTTCGGATCAAGTGAAAGGGGAGGCAGAGTGCCGGAGAAACAGGGGATATGTATGTTGTAATCGAAGGTAAGATGCCGAAAGATATTCCCGATAATATCCGTACCTTACTTGAGAATATCAAGGATCAGCTCTAATATTTTTTCGTCACATGAAAATCCTCCTCCTTGATAATATTCGTTCTATCCTCAATGTGGGAGCTCTTTTTCGTACTTGTGATGGTGCAGGTTTTGATAAGATTGTCCTTACCGGTTTTACTCCTACACCTCCGAGACGTGAGATCTCGAAGACAGCCATATGAGCTGAAAATTTTGTCGCATGGGAATATTATAAAAATCCTCTGGAATATGTTACAAATTTACAAAAAGAATGATATTTAATATTTGTTCTGGAACAGACACCAGAGAGTATCTATTTTCATCGAGTCGCGGAATTTCGTCACAAAAACATATGCCTCATCCTTGGAAATGAGATCGAGGGGGTTGATGGCGAACTTATACAGATGGCTGATTATTGTATCGAAATACCTATGCATGGTAAAAAACAGTCCCTCAATGTCGCAACAGCAGGAGGTATATGTATGTATCAATTTGATGAGTGCATAAATTTGCAAAAAATTAATTTATAGGATATATTTATGCCAATGACATTAACATCTTTTTATGGAAAAAACAACACAAAGTCCGCAGATAAGTTTCGTTTCTACAGAAAGCAGTTTTGACGAAATAAAAAGAAAAAACTTTTTTATTTATGGATTTATAGCTTCATTTGTTTGGATGTGTTTTCATTTCACGTTGGTGTATTTTTTTTGATTGCGACTCGAGTCCGCATTATTGGTAGGTATATTTCTCGGTATGGGTAACTTTATAGCATTTTTTGTTGATAGTCCCGTCTGAGTATTACAAAAGTATATCTTGCCAAAGAAACTTTTTCTCATATCAGCAACCTTCATGCTTGTGGTTTCTTGTATATTTCTTTACTTTATATTTTTCTCCAGTCTTTTAGATTCTACTTCCTGATCTTTTTTGTCACAATTTCTCTGATCAAGCTTTAATCTGTTTTTATTGTTTGTAGCGGTATGCCTTTATGGAACGATTAAAGAATTGAGTGACGTAACATCGCTCTCATATATCATGAATAATGCAGATCCCTCAGAGTACCCTGATCTCTTGTCTCGTCATAATATATTTTCTGGAATCGGTGCACTCGTAGGACTTATATTATCGGGAGTGATACTCTCTTTTGATATATTTATTGCAGTCTGTATACTTATCCTCTTCATAAGTATATTTATCGCTTTTATTGTTTTTTATTTTGATAACTCTCAATCGTCTCTGAATTTTAATATTCACGATATTAAAAAATTAAAAATTATTTCTCCCAAAGAGACCATCGAATCAGTAAAACAATATACTATCTCTCAGGTTCAGAAGGCTGATTTTGCTCAAATTGCACAAGGGATGCGGTTTATATTTTTGAAACCCATGCAGTTATATACGCAGATTAATTGGAAAGACATTACTCAGACAACAAAAGATGATTTGAAGTCTTTTTATGAGGTGCTGTGTGTCGTACCACTCAATAATAAGTTATTAGTAATGTCTTCTATTATTGTATTCTTTGGTTTTTGGGATACATTTGTTGTGACTTTTTTGATTGATTTTTTGAATAAAATTATTTCATCAAATAGTGATAATATAGTTCTTAAAACGATCCCGATAACTGGTTATATTTTTATTGCGATACTTGCTATGCCAGCTTTTGGAGGACAGATACCACTTATCGCCCTCTCTAAAAAAATTGGTAATTTTTTTGTCATATTTTCAGGAGTACTTTTATCCGGTATATCCATGTTTCTCTTTGGGATATTTGATGAATTTTTCATAATTCTTCTTCTCGGAATCGGTAATAGTATCGGTTATGCAGCGGCTATGCCCCTGGCTCAGGGTGAATTTTCTGATGCGTATAATCAAGCATATGCAACAAAACGAAAATTGACTGAGATAGACTCAAATGCATCTGCAGCGCCACTCAAGATGATTTTGAATTTGGCCAATGTTGTCGGATTGATTTTTGGAGGTTTTTTGATCGGAATCACCGGATTTAATTGAACATTCTTTGTACTCTGAGTACTCTTAGTTACACTCTTTGGATTGAGCATTGCATACAAGGTAAAATGGGGATTATAAAATTGCTTGTAACTATCAACCCTTCCTCATCCTCACAAAACATACCCCTCATATGCCCTCAGGCATATGAGGGGTATGTTTTGCTTCCGGTTTTAGACGCGCTCAAATCTCGGTGATAGAACTTCACCTTCAAACATACTCTTCATAGCTTGATAAATAGGAAATCCTTGCTTCCGCATGGTAGAGATATATCCTCGTATTCGACAAAACCATTTGGCTCACTCGAAACTTTTGAAGCATCCAGATGCTTTTGTTCTAATTTTCATCATTTCTCACTGAAATTACAAAATACATTTGCATTTATCATAAGTATAGTTATAGTACATGTACTATTTATCATAACTATACTTTAAATGATAGAAACTCTTCTGAAACAAGATGCCTATGTGGTAAACAAATATAGATCAAGAAAATCTATAGAAAGAGATGTCTATACCCAATTTGATTCACTCTCAAAAATAGTCGGAATTGTCTGACTCCGATGAGTGGGTAAGACCTCGTATCTGTTATCGAGGAGGATAAAAAATCCCAAGTCTCTCTATATTTCCTGTGATAGTTTAGATATCAAAAAAGAAAGTCTTTTTAGCCTGGTCGATGAGCTGCAGAAAAATTATGGATTTGATACATTTTTCCTCGATGAGATACACTGGAGTGAAAATTGGCAACAATCTTTGAAAAATATATATGATTTTTTGGATGTAAAAGTAGTTTTTTCGGGAAGTAATATGATCAATATAACACAATGATGATATGATTTGTCGAGACGTATCATAAAACATGAACTGAAAGAATTTAGCTTTCAAGAGTATGTCTTGCTGATCAAGGGGATAAAAATAGAGAACTATTCTTTTGAAGAAATACTTGCCAACCATATCGATATTGCTCGCACAAACATATCTTGGTACTCAAAAAAAATACTTGAAGATTATTTTAAGTTTGGACAGTTTGGTTACTATTATGAGGATATCGGCAATGAAATAGAATATAAGATGAAGATGGAAAATGCACTGAAGAAATCTATTTTTGAAGATCTGTCAGACTTTGTTGATATATCTACTAATAACCTCTCGAAGATAGAGGATATCATGTTTTACATAGCCAATGCAGGGACTTCAGATCTCTCGATACATGCTATATCAAAAAATGTGCTCCTGAGTCCCCAGACTGTTGAAATATATATGGATTTTCTGAAAAGCATATGACTCGTGAATATTATACCGTATTTCTGAAAAATTTCTGAACGACTGAAGAAAAATAAAAAATTTTATGTTGCCAATACAAATATATTATCATTATTTGGCTCCTACACAGGAAATATCCGAGAAACCTTTTTTGTATCTCAGATGAAACGTCTCTGAAAAGAACTCTCATTCCTCAGCCATACAGATTTTGTTGTAACGGTATGAGGAAAAAATATGTTTTTTGAAGTAGGGGGTAAAAATAAAGTTAGAAAAGATACTCAAACTTTTGTGATCAAAGACGATATAGAGATGTGAAAATGACACGAAATACCTTTGTGGATTTTGGGATTGGCAAAATAAAAGTATGAGACATGTGGAAAACTCGAGTAAAGATACTCACTGTTCCGTTGGATACATCAAAAGAATTTCTTCTCCCCTTATCAGATTTCCCCTTGCATTAGAATTTTTCGATATATAATACTCCGAAAGAAAATCTAATAAGTATGTTCTGTTTATAAGATAAAGAATAATTATCACAGCCCTCGTAGCTCTCATTTGATATACTACGAATTTTACACTTCCGACAAGTGCTTTCCCAAATAACTAATCTCATCTTCTATGTCTCTCCTCGATATTCGTCATCAAAAATACTTTACTTCCCCCATAGATCGGAACTTAGATTTTCCTGCATTTATGGATTTTGAACATCATTATAGAACATCGACTGATCCAAAAGAGCAGAGTATGGAGCGGGCGTATTTTTCATACCAGGAGTCGCTCATGCAAACTGATGTGGATTCTAAAACTCAGAATATTATAGACATAGAGTCAGAGTTATTATCTGTTTTGGTGAAAATGGAGTCACTGGGGGTTTATGTGGACGCGGAAAAACTCCACGCGATCGGAGAAGAGATTACTCGAGACTCCAAAAATAAAGAACTTGAGATATATGATCTTGTTGGAGAACGATTTAATATAAATTCTGCCAAGCAGGTTCAGGTGATACTTTTTGAGAAACTCAAAATTCCTGTTTCCAAGAAGATAAAAACGGGGTACACAGTAGATAACGAGGCACTTTCGCTCATCGGACAAAAGTACGAGATAGCCAATATTATCCTTCAGTATCGTACACTTGAAAAGCTTCGATCAACCTACGTGGATGGGCTCCTGAAGGTTATAAATCCGAAAACTCAGCGTATTCATACAAGCTATAACCAACTTGGCGCTTCCACGGGACGACTTTCTTCTGAGGGGCCAAATCTCCAAAATATCCCTTCTTGAGAAGGGTATCCCAATCGTATTAAGTCATGTTTTTGCCCAAAAGTACCTCACCCCAACCCTCTCCTAGAAGGAGAGGGGGCTTCTGAATATTCTTTTTTGGTGGCGGATTATTCTCAGGTAGAACTCCGTATTCTTGCGAGTCTTTCTGGAGACGATGCTCTCATTGATACATTTGCAAGAGGAGAGGATATTCATACGCGTACTGCGCGATTTCTTTTTGGAGAAAATGTTACCATAACGTCTGAACTTCGTCGTATTGCCAAATCGGTTAATTTTGGGGTTATTTATGGCATCACTGGTTTCGGTCTCTCGAAAGTGATCAATACTTCACCTGCCGAAGCTACCAAGTATATCGAAGCTT
>CALREC010000069.1 GCA_943355085.1 Candidatus Altimarinota bacterium | reverse complement strand
AATGATATGAATGATCAAAAAATGAAAACACTCACAACTCATACACGAGAGCTTATGAAACAAAAGCGTAATCTTCTCGGGATATGTCTCGGACATCAAGCAATCGCGAAAGAAATGGGGATGGAGATAGAAAAACTCCCAGAACCAGCACAAGGAGTACAATTAAAACTGATTGTTTCTAGTAATTGTTATACAAAACGAGAAGAAGAACGACTTGGATTTTATAATTCATTCTGTCCTATAAAGAAAGGATTTAATGCATTTATCGGTCCTTATAATCGTTATTTGCCTATTATCCGTGAAGAAAATATCTCTGGATTTCAGTTTCATCCGGAATCTATCATGAGTGAAAATGGATTTGAAATATTGCGCGATGAATTGGTGCGAATATTTACCTGTTCATCCTTGTTATAATAATAGTATTATGTCGGCGAAATACCTGTAAAATAATACCTCCAAGAAATATTGGAGGTATTATTTTTTCTAAAACCCACTCTGTAATTCTAACATCTTCGCATAGATTCCATTCTTTTCTACAAGCTCCGTATGATTCCCTCGCTCGACAATCTGCCCGCCTTCCAGAACGAGAATAATATCCGCTTCTTTGACAGTCTGAAGTCGATGGGCGATGATAAAAACAGTACGTCATTCAAAAAGTGCATGAAATGCCTGACTAATCTTCTCCTCAGAAAAACTATCAAGAGCGCTTGTCGGTTCATCGAGCAAGATAATATGTGGATTTTTGAGGAATATCTTCGCGATAGCGAGACGTTGTTTCTGTCCTCCAGAAAGTTTCACTCCACGTTCTCCGATTTCTGTTTCTAGTCATTCTGGGAGATTGAAAATAAAATCACACTGCGCTTTATTCAGGGCTTCTTTCACTTCTGAATCGGAAGCGTTCACCGCTTTTCCTTGCATCAAATTTTCGCGGATCGTTCCATCAAATATTTGCGGATCCTGGGTAAGATATCCGATATTTGGATAAAATGTAGAGAGATTAACAGTCTGGAGATTGAATCCATCCACTGAAACCTTTCCACTTTTTGCCGAGAGAAATCCTGATGCAAGTTTCATAATAGTAGTCTTCCCTCCTCCAGATGGCCCAACGAGTGCATATTTTTTCCCCGCCTCAAAAGTATAAGAAAATCTCTGAAGAATAGGATTATTTTCCACATAGGCAAAATCCACATCCTGAAACCGAATCTCTCATTTTTGGTATTCAAAAGTATCTCAACTAAAGAGATTTCTGGTTTTTGGACCATCCTCAATTTTGGTCCAAAGTTGTTCTATACTCACAATCTGATCGGAGAGATTCATATAGAGTTCGGTCATATCGAAAAATAATCCAGAAAGTGTTCCTGTAAGAGATGCAAGTAATATGAGATTTGGTAAAGATATTCCTCCTTCCAGATATGAATGCCCGAGTGTCCAATAAAGAAATATAAGAATACTATATGAAAAAATACGAGATCATTGAAACATAAGCATCTGAATCCCTACCTGTTTTTGAAATGGTTTTCTATATGCTTCATTAGTTTCATCTAGAGAAAGGAGAGTTTGTTCAAGACTCAAATTTTGTGTAATCTCGAGTCGAGATTGAATAGCCCGAATAAACCTTCTATCGTATTCTGTCACAGACTTCACTCGTTCTATCTTATAAACACGGAGACGTTTGTTGAGAAAATAAATCACTATAACTCCTATCATAAATACCAGTCATGCAACCAGAATAATTTTCATAGACTGTTGCATTATCAGAAAACCTGTAGGAATCGCAACAGTGAAAAAACGGGTAGCTTCCTGAAATATACTGCTCAAAGAACTATTCCATGCTTGTCATCCTTTATCGATAATAGAAAATATTCGAGCAGATCCAAGTGATTCGGCATAGTTATTATCCAATTCGCAGGCCATTTTTACATAACGCCTATGGATAAAAATCCAAGTTTTTGAGCGGAGATTTGGATTACCTGTATGACGAATAAAAAAGACGAATATATAAAAAATAATAAGTGAAGCGACGAATCCAAATATAAGCTGCTCAAAAGCTGGTGTATTACGTTCGAGCAAAAGAGCAGTAAACCGCGACAAGAGAAAACTGATAAGTATAGCCCCGAACGATACAAAGACAATAATACGCAATACTAATAAGAAGATATCTATTTTTGCATATTTATAAGGAGAAAAGAAAAGACGGAGACGAGATTTCATAGGCATTTAGTTGAGAGAAGTAAGGAGTGTATCTATGGATGAGAATATATTTTCATCCGATGGAATAGTGTAAATATTTTCATGTTCTCTTGGTTTTTCAAGACTCTCTTTGAATGAGAGAAAAGTCTCAGGAGAACATTGACTGAGAATATGTGTGGCATTATCATTTTTTTCGCCCCTTTGTCCAATTCTTTTCATAGAAAGAGCATCGGTGGCAATAAGGTGGATTCCAAAGATATTCGTTTTTGGTCAGAGTATATCATATGCCTGTTTTCGATGAATATACTGAAGATTCGTACCATCTATGACTATCCCATATCCTTTAGAGAGAAGTTCTTGTGCAAGTATATATAGTACGTTATATGCTTCTTTATATTCGCTTGGCTGACACTTTGTATCTCCAAAAAGAGCGTAAGTAATATTCTCACCAGACAAAACGGTATATCCATATTTTTTATACAAATACTGAGAAACATAACTTTTCCCTACTCCAGGAAGTCCCATCAAGAGAATACAATCAGGATGTTCTGATCTTTCTCAATAAATAAGTGTTGTGCGAGCCTTTTCGAGAGATATTTCTGAGGAATTTTGCATAGGAAATGATTATGAGAATATATATGAAGTAATCTAAAACCCACTCTGCAATTCTAGCATCTTCGCATAGATTCCATTCTGATTGACGAGTTCTGTATGATTCCCTCGCTCGACAATTTCTCCGTGTTCGAGAACGAGAATTTCATCCGCTTCTTTGACGGTTTGAAGTCGATGAGCGATAACAATAACCGTACGGTTCTGGAAGAGATTATGAAAAGCGATATTTATTTTCTCTTCAGAGAAACTATCAAGTGCGCTCGTTGGTTCATCGAGGATAATAATCTCTGGATTTTTGATAAATATCTTTGCAATGGCAAGACGTTGACGTTGTCCACCAGAAAGTCGCACACCCTTTTCTCCAATCTCGGTTGTGAGTCCATCTTTAAATTCATAGATAAATTCACATTGTGCCATCTCGATAGCATTTTTCAAAGCTTCATCCGAGACTTCAGATCGAGCTCCGTACGTCAGGTTTTCGAGAATCGTTCCATCAAATACGGACGGATCTTGAGTGAGGTATCCGATATGTGCATAATAATCTCGCAATTTTACTTGTGCGAGATTTTGTCCATCTACCAAAATAGCACCATCTATTGGATGAAGATACCCAGCGATGAGCTTCACGAGGGTAGATTTCCCAGATCCAGAAAGTCCTACCAATGCTGTTTTCTTCCCTCAGATAATAGAAAGAGAAAAATTCTCAAAAACTGTATTTCCTTTGTAGTCGAAGGAGAGGTGTTTAATTTCGATTTGACCGTTTTGAAAAGTAAATTCCTCTCATTCTTGGAGTCCTGTAAGCTTTGGAGCATCATCAAAAAGCATCCACATTTTCTGAACCGTATATATTTGCTTTGTGAAGTTCTTGAAGAAATCGATCGAATCAACCATTGTCTCTTTGAGAATACTTGCCATCATAAACATCGAGACAAGACCCGCAAAAATTATGATCACAAAACCATTTAATTTGCTGTGAACTTTCCAGATCCCGATTATCCTATTACAAAGATGCGAAAAAAAATATAGGATAATAGTATGCCCCTATAAAAATAAATTTTTTTAACTCTAGATCTCTAGAAAGATGCTCCCCTCTAAAATCCTACACCCTACTATTCGTGAGTGTAAGATTTCGGGAAGTGAAGATTAATGCTGAGTTGGATTCGGAACTTTTCCAGAATCACCTAGATGAAGCAATATTTCTTGAATTTCATTTACGACAGGTGATTTTTCTATATATACCACCTCTTGTGGATTATAGTCATCGAAATCTTCATCAGGACGATTCAAGGCGTCTGCAAGATCAAAAGAAGTTTTTTTATTCATAAAAGAAATTAATAAAGAATATTATTTGTTTGCTCTTTGGTTCGTGAGAATATATCTGCTATTGTTTGTGCATCAAATGATTTTTCAAACAAAAGAGAAGCTTCAGTGGATGATACGCGCCCGTTCTTTTCTATCTGATCCATGTATTTTACTATAAAACGTGCAGCTTGATCGTTTGGAATATTGAATACAATTCGTGGGATTTCTTCTGAAATCTTCTCACCCATTTTTCTCTTTATCTCCTGAAAGTCAAGACATTTTGCTGTTGGTTTGAGTTTTTCGGCAGGAATTTTTGGATAGTTTTTCGATATATACAGATCAACTCAAAGATATTCTTTTCTTTCAGTTCTCCTAGCCCCAATGGTTGATTCTACAATGAAATCTACCTTCCCAAAAACATCATCTCGTTCTGTGGACATCTTTATCTTTATGGAGTCTGAAAATCTTTTACGTAACTCTACAGAGAGTACATCGCGAAATATAATTTCAGCCATATTTTTTAAGTAGTAAAATGGGTCTTTACGAAATGTTCTGAGACGCTCCCTTTGTTCTGTAGTAACGTTCCATGGATCACTCATTGGCGACTCAAGACCAAAGAATCGAGAATTTTCCAAATACCACTTCGCAACATTGTCGAAAGCTTGTTTTTTCTTGTTCATTTCTGCTCTCAGGTTTGGTCCGATTTCAAAAATACGTTGTCTACTTGGGTCAGCTTCATTTATGGCCAACTGCCAGAGGCAAATCTTGTATTCGAGATCTGGTTCTGCCTCAACTAAAGTGTTTTTAAGGGATACAGCTCACTTGAGTCATTGAGCACTCGAATTATTATAATTATTCCCTCCTCATCTGCAAATATTTTCCATAAAGTAAATATTAATAAATAAAACCAATAATTATAGGAATTTCTTTTAAGGTATATGATACTTCGAAGTGCATAATACTACTCATCCTTCTCACACCGCATCCAGAGCTCCTTA
>CALREC010000068.1 GCA_943355085.1 Candidatus Altimarinota bacterium | reverse complement strand
TTGCAATATACCGGGTAGAGACACGCCGTGGCTTGTCTCTATATTAATTCCCTGTTTTAGTACAAACAGATGATTATATCCTGCTTGGGATATCATCGCACTTCAAGCGACTACTGGTATTTGATGCTACTGTTCACCGACCGACGGTTCGAGTCACGATGATAAACACGAATATAATGCTGAAAGAAATGCTTTTCTTGAAAAATTATGATTGAATGTAATTCATATGCTCGATGCAGATATGAAAAAAAAGAAGAGAGTTTGAAAATAATTTCTGGAGTAATTTCTCTTTTTTTCAAATACACTTGAAATATAATACAATATTCGTATAATCTTCAGGTATAACTGAAAGTATTATTATAACGGAACATAGTATGATAACAACCATTCTCCAGGAAACGATTGTTCCACGAACAAAATACTTGAAGAAAATCGAAAGGTTTCTCGGGAAACCCATCATAAAAGTACTCTCTGGGATGCGACGCGTAGGGAAAAGCTCGCTTTTAAAATCTACTATTCAGAATCTGGTCACTTCTGGACAATACCGGAGTGAGGATATTTTCTATCTCAATAAAGAATCCTATGATTGGGATCATATTCGCACGTACCATGATCTTATGGAGCTTTTTACATTGTTTGAGCAAAAAATAATGCATGAGAAAATTCTTGTGGCGATTGATGAGATTCAAGATATCGAGGAGTGGGAACGATTTATTCGTTCGATTTTTTCGGACAAGCAGAGTAGTATTGATATTATTATCACGGGAAGCAATTCGACGCTCCTTTCTGGGGAGCTTGCGACCTTTCTGACTGGTCGATACGTGGAGTTTGAGATTTTTCCACTGGATTTTGAGGAATATGCACTTTTTCGAAATGAAAATATATCAGATACTCTTTTCCTTGAATATCTCCGTTATGGATGACTTCCCGGGATTATCAAAATGTGACGAGATGAAGAAAGTGTCTATGAATATCTTCATGGAATCTATTCAACCATCCTCCTCAAAGATATCGTCCGACATTTTGGCCTCAGAAATGTCGCATTTTTTGAGGATCTCTATAGATATCTTTTTAGTAATATTGGGAGTATATTTAGTGCAAAAAGTATCAGTGATTATCTCCAATCTCAAAGGATTAAACTTTCGCCAGAAACTATCCTTACCTATTTGGAATATGGGCAGAAAGCATATCTCATTCATCTTGCTAAAGCGGAAAATCCAGCGACAAAAAAATATTTTGAAATCTACAATAAGTACTATATCTCCGATATTGGTCTTCGAAATAGTCTCATCGGATGGAATCCCTGAAGAGATATTGGGAAGGTACTGGAAAACTTCGTCTATCTGGAGCTGATACGTGCCGGATACAGTGTCCGTATTGGCCGTCTCAAAAATGGAAAAGAAGTTGATTTCGTTGCCGAGAAATGAGGCATTATCAAATATTTTCAAGTCACATACAAACTCGCAGAAGAAACGACTATCGAACGTGAATATAGTGCACTCGAATCCTTGAATGATCATTGGGAAAAATACGTTATCTCAATGGATGAAATGTCTTTTGGAGTACGAAATGGCATTAAACATCTACGTATATTAGACATGAAGAGTGTTTTATAAAAAATTATGATCTTATCTTTTTATTTCATATCATTCGGTTGCGTATTTTCTTTTTCTTTTCCGAGCTTTTTCCATATAATCTCTCCGATTCTTTTCCGGTTCTATAGAATAAGGGATGCGGGATCTGGCATGAGAAACATTTTCTCGGTCGTATCTCTCCACTCTTTCTGCCAGCGGACAAAGAAGATTTATCTTATTATTACACACTGTATGATAGCAGGACTCTCTGATCAAAATGCCCTTACTAAGGTAATGGTGACTAGGACGTACGATATTGGTGGAAAGAAAATCACATTTGAGAGCGGACGACTTGCACTCCTTGCGGATGGTGCGGTGGTTATCCGTGACGAGGAAGGTAATTATCTGCTCACCACTGTAGGGGTCAAGGAGGAAGTGAATATGAGTGCAAGTTTTTTCCCACTCTCGGTCGAGTTTCAGGAAAAGTATTATGCAACGGGGAAGATCGGGGGAAATCGTTTTATGAAGCGAGAAGGTCGCCCCTCTGAGGCAGCGATTCTCAATAGTCGGATGATCGATCGTCCGATTCGCCCGATGTTTCCAAAAGGAACCATCAACGATATCCAGATTATCTCCACTATCATGTCGTCTTCTGGAAATTCTGACTATGGTTTTTATGGTATTACTGGAGCTTCACTTGCTCTGCAACTAGCTGGAATAACCGAGTTTGAAGGTCCAGTTGCAGGTATTCGTATCGCACTTCTTGCCGATGGTACAACTTTCAAATTTGATCCAACTATTACAGATCTTTCCATGGCACTTCTCGATCTCACTGTTGCAGGTACCGTGGATGCTATTACCATGGTCGAATCCCAGGGGAAAGAAGTAGATGAATCGGTTATGATTCGTGCTTTTGAGTTCGCTCACGCACTCGTTCGTGACCTTATCTCAGCACAACGAGATTTTGTTGCACTCTATCATACTACGCATCCTATTACCGAAAAGAAGCTTTTTGCCGTTGCTCTTAAAACGGAATTGAAAGATATTGTTGATTGACTTATTACAGAAGAGCGCATTACTGAGCTTTATCACCTCGGGAAAACAGATTTTCACCACGCACTCGTGGCACTGGAAGAAGAGATGAAAGTCTCTCTCGTGCCAACCGATGAATCAGAAGCTTTTGAAGCCAAAGATATCGAAGAGGCGGTGTATGCTATTGTTAAAAAACACATGAGGAAGAATATCCTCGAAAAGGGTCTTCGTCTCGATGGTCGAAAGGCAACCGAGGTACGTCCTATTCGTGGAACATTTGGAATCCTCCCACGAGTGCATGGTTCTGCGCTCTTTCAACGCGGTATCACCCAGGCCCTTACAATAGCGACGCTTGGTGGTCCTGGAGATATCCAGATCGTCGATGATATGTTTGAAGAAAGTACGAAACGCTACATCCACCACTATAACTTTCCTCCGTTCTCGGTTGGAGAGGTTCGACCGCTTCGGGGAGTCGGACGACGAGAGGTTGGACACGGACGACTTGCAGAAAAAGCACTCGAACCAGTTCTCCCTTCGCTCGAGAAGTTTCCATATTTTATCCGAATGGTGTCAGAAATTACCACGTGTAACGGTTCATCTTCTATGGCCTCGGTTTGTGGATCCACCATGGCTATGATGGATGCAGGAGTACCTATCACAGCCCTCGTATCATGAGTTGCTATGGGTATGATCTACGATGACGAAACAGGAAAGTATATCGTACTTTCTGACATCCAGGCTCAAGAAGATTTTCTCGGAGATCTGGACTTTAAGATCGCTCGAACTCCAAAGGGCATAACCGCACTTCAGATGGATTGTAAAATCGCCGGACTTTCTATGGAAGTTGTGGCAAAGGTATTTGCACAGGCAAAAGATTCTCTCGATCACATCCGAGTCGAGATGACTCGAGCGCTCGGAGCCCCTCGAACCAATCTTTCGCCATATGCGCCATTTATCCTTTCGATATTTGTCCCAGAGACAAAGATGCGAGAAGTGATCGGAAAGGGGGGAGAAACTATTCAGGGTATCGAGAAGGATTTCGCGGTAGAAGTGAATCTTTCGGACGATGGACAGTGTTCTATCACAGCCAAAGATCAGGCATCTGGACTCGCAGCCCTTGCTTTTATAAAATGAATCCTCAAAGATGACGAAGTAGGGGATCTTCTGGAAGGAAAAGTAGTAAAAATCCTCGAAGGAGTTGGTGCTATTGTCGAATGGGCGAAAGGGAAATCCGGAATGGTGCATATTTCCAAAATCGCTAAAGAGCGAGTGGTGAATATTGAAGATTATCTCAAGATGGGGGATGTTGTACAGGTAAAGATTATCGCAGTAGACAAGGAGAAGGGGCGGGTAGGTCTCGAGAGAATTATCGCTGAATAGTATGACATAAAAAAGGGCGTTTGCACGCCCTTTTGACCTTTCTAATCTAAAATGAGAGTCCTGTTACTATACACTTGAATGAATCCGAAGATCCAAGAATCTTTCGATTCCAGCGGGGAGGACATAGCACCCATCTGTCAAGTGAGACTTGAGAATCACCTCCTTTCAGCGTTGTTTATTTGTTTTGGAAATAGGTTTTGGTATTGAGCCGTGCCCATTCCAGCGTTCGGTCGAGAAAGAAACGACTTTCATGCTATCCTCCATTGTGGTGAAAAAGACTTATCTGTTATAGTCAAATTTATATTTTAGTCAATTAATTTTTCAAAAATGTTCGTATTTATTCTTGGCCGAGAGTTTCGGCTCTCGCTTGCAGAAATCTATAGTCTTTTCCCAGAGGCAATTTTTGAGGCGGCAAACGAGCAAATCGCTCTTATTTCAGATGTTTCTGAGATGGAAGTTTGTTCCCGTTTTGCTCATATGGGAGGTATTATTAAAGTTATCAAAATATTGGATGAAGTGAAAGATGTCCCAGACTTCATGACTGCAGCTACGCAGTATCTGTGAGCAGCAGAGCGCACCAATAAAGTTCCCTTTGCCATCGCCGCATATGGCGAGAAACTCGATAACTTCGCAGTAGGACTCAGAATCAAAAAATTCCTGAAGACCTGTGAAGATAAGTCCTTTCGTCTCGTGAATAAGGAGCCAAAAAATATCAATTCAGCAGTCTATAAAAAAGAACACCTCGCAGAGTCGAATACAGAAGTGAATTATGTCAAAATAGGGAAGATTTCGTACATAGGTACGACAATTGCATACCAAGATGTCGATGCCTATGCGGCTCGTGACATGGACAAAACCCGTGATATGGGGGTTGGGATGTTGCCACCAAAATTGGCTCAGATAATGGTAAATTTGGCAAACTCACCTCACCCCCTCTCCTTCCAGGACTGCCCTTCCAGGACTGCCTTTGGGGGCTTACGGGAGCCTCTCCTAGACGGAGAGGGGACAATATCTCTCCCTTCTCCTTCTAGGAGAAGGGTCGGGGATGAGGTGGAAAGTAAGAATATCTGAGCTATTTATGACCCATTTTGTGGACTCGGGACAGTTTTAATTGAAGCCGCTCATATGGGGTACGATACGGTGTATGGCAGCGATGTTTCTCCTGCTATGGTAACTGTCGCGAACAAGAGTATGGCCGAAT
>CALREC010000067.1 GCA_943355085.1 Candidatus Altimarinota bacterium | reverse complement strand
CAAGCGGAAGTTATAATGGACCAAATAAGACGGTGAATATAACAACTGGTCTCGGGCTCTTCAAAGTCAATGACTGGATTGTAGTAAATCGCGGTAGTTCAGAGAAGATAGCTCAAGTTACATCTATCTCCGGAGATCTCAAAACTCTGTATCTCAGTGGTGAATTTGCAGATGGGACAGACATTCAACTCGTGTCACCAGAAACTGCAGGCTTGATCAAAAGTATCAATGGAGACAATCCTGTTGTAAATAAAGGGAATAACCTTCCATATTCTCTACAATAATACCAATCCTTCTTTATCCCTCGCCTGATATATATACATATCAGGCGAGGGATTTTATTTTGATTTTTTTTGTATTTATATATACTCTAACACATACATACATATTGCCTATGATATCAAAAAACACAATCTGCCTCATACATGATATGTTCCTCTATCGAGGATGAGCCGAACGATTCAATATAATGCTCGCGAACTCACTCGGAGCCGATCTCGCGGCGCTCTTTTTTAGCATAGATGGGCTCGATCCAAAATCCATGGGTTTTATAGGCAAGATGATTCCATTTGGAACAAATGAAACCCGTCTCTGAAAAGGGTTTCGGCAAATATACCTCAAATATAGAGTGCTGTTCCATACAAGATTTCTTTCCGACTACGATACAGTTATATTCAGCAATGACTCTCTTTCAGCGATTCGAAATGCTCGCAAAGATGCGAGGAAGATATACTATGCACACTCTCTCCCCCGCTACCTGTTTGAAGAGCGTGAATTTTATTATCAAAAAGTTCCTTTTTTTCTCCGACCAATCTATGTGCTCATCCGAGCCATATTTGAAATCATGTATCGTCATGAGCTCGGACAAGTTGATCAAATATATACGAACTCAACCAATCTGCAGATGGCCATAAAAACATATCTCGGGAGGGAAAGTGAGATCATTCATCCACCAGTAGACACAAAGGCTTTTATACCAACACCTCACCCCAACCTCACTATCACGAAAACACCTCACCCCAACCCTCTCCTAGAAGGAGAGGGAGTAATGGGAGAAAATTATTATATCAGTTTCTCGAAGCTCTCGAGTCTGAAGCGAGTTGCTCGGACAGTCGAAGCCTTCAGGGACATGCCCGATACCAAACTACTCGTTATATATGGAAAAAATGATCCACAAAAAGATGAGATCATAAAAATAGCCGAATGATGTCCCAATATCACATTTCTGACGCTCTCGAACAATAACGATCTCCCTCAATATATTTCTGCGGCTCTTGCGACTATTTTTATCGCACAAAATGAGGATTTTGGGATGGTGGCGCTCGAATCTATGGCTTGTGGAGTGCCGGTTATTGGCGTAGATGAGTGAGGTATCAAAGAAACAGTCATACACCAAAAAACAGGCTTCCTGATCTCAAAAGAAGCAACAAAAATAGAACTCATCGAAGCAGTGCGACATCTAGATCGAGAAACGGCCCTGACTATGAAAGATGACTGTATCAAACGTGCACATGAATTTTCACTCGAAAATTTTGAAACAATCGTAAAAGAAAAGTTTTTATAACTTCACTTCCCTCGTCCAAACAGGAATGTTCATTTCTCTAATAATACACCTCACCCCTACCCTCTCCATGGCTGTATTATTCTATTTTTGCCTCCGTAGCACTCACCCGCGACCTCTCTCCCAGAGGAGAGAGGGAAGAAAATAGTAATTTTTAGAAGTATCTTTTTACCATTGTCATGATATATGCTTAAATCTTTTTTCCTTCATATACACCTGATACTTCTGAGAATCGCGAGTCGATTTGGGGTATGGCTTGGGAAGTGTATTATTCGGTTAAAAAAACCAAAGACGGTCGATCTCAAAAACCTGCAAACTTTTTACCTCAATCGTTCGGATCGAATCGGTGACGCTATAATATCGAAACCATTTCTGAAACTCCTCATAACCTGGCTTCGAGCAAATGGGTGCGAAGCAGAGATTATCATACTCACTTCCAAGTACAATAATTTCCTTCTCAAGGATCTAGAAGATGCAAGCAATAATGTGCGAGTCAAAGAAGAACCAAAATCGATCGATGACTATGAGTCCAAACTGTCTCGGATGATCATGAAACATACCAGCTTTCTCTACAAGACCCTCTTCTTTCGATGGACTCATGGAACTGAGCGGGACGAACAATCTCTCTTATTTGATATGGGCGGAGGAGACATGACGACCATACTCATATACAAAGAACGTCATAACTGTATCGTTGCGGGGCCAAATATATTTTGGGGATCACACATACTCGATATAGCTCTCGATCATTCATATGTCCACTATTCCAATGTTAATCTCATCGAGAGCTACATAGAAATCATCACCAAGATATTTGGACTGGACGATGCTCAAAGCCCTCACCCCGGACCTCTCTCAGAGGGAGAGGGAATAAAAGAGATGATAAAACAAGTATCATTTCGCAGTTATGTATACGATAATATCGGAGCATTTTATGACTATGATCCGAGTGTAGATCGATCTTGAATATGTCTCTTTGTTGGAGTCAAAGAGTTTCGCAATCTCCCAGTGCGTACGTGGAGACGAGTTATTCATGAAGTGGCACAAGCATTTCCAGATGAGTACATAACCGTTCTCGACGACAACACAAATCTCCTTTATGAGACTTTTAAAACAGAGGAGTTTCCATCCAATGTCACTCTCGAGAAAAACACCTACTCTCTCGGAGATTTTACGAAACATGTGGCCAGTTTTGAATTTGTCCTCTGAATCGATGGTGGTGGAATCAATATGGTCAAATCCCTCACAAATAGTTGTTTCATAAACACCTTTGCCCAACCTAATGTCTGGTCAGGATTTACCGGAAACTGTGAACGCAGAGTAACGGCATGACAAAATAACTGGTTCTCGACCATATCCGAAATCCCCCCAAACGACCAAGTCATCGCCCACATGCACAAAACATCGCTCTGGCTCCCAACCTTCAACATAGACGGCAACCGCGAACTCTTCGCCGACTTCGAAACCCCCCTCCTTGTCGAAATCATACGCAAGTCTCTCAAAAAATAGCCCTATATCGTAACATATTTCATGAAAATAAGACGATTATAGTAATCTCTTGATAATTCTCTAAAAAAACATATACTATAAACACTTTACTATAAACTGTTTATAGTAAAGTGTTTTACTTCACCAAAGGCACGCTTTCCATATAAAGCGATTCTGGATCGATATCTGCACCATTATCCCACTCTACAGTATCAAAACTTTTTTTTGCCGTAGCAAACATCTCTTTATTTTTGAGTTCTTGAAATATACCAATTTCCACATAAGGACTCATGTCAAAAGACCGATTTTCTCCGTTGGAAAAGAGTATATTGAGGGTATAATTCTGTGTGGAAGTAACTTCGATAATAGAGGGGATCATATTATTGTAGTGGATTAATAGCAAAAGGTTTTTCTCATTCTTGACAGAGCTTCCAGTCTGCTAGAAGTTCTTCTTTGTGTATTTCGATCCATGCTCCGATAAGTTTTGTTTGTCTTTTGGGCATCTTTCCATTCAATATAACTCCATCTTCTATATTAAAAGTTGCAGTATTATCCTGATAATAAACATGTATGTGTGCTGGGTTATGTTCTTTTGGTCCAAAATACATACGGACAATGATTCCGAAAAACATAGATATAGTAGGCATACTTTTATATTAAAATCATAAATCATCGAACACATTATATCAAAAACTCTACAAACACCAATTTTTTTGCAAAATAGTAAAAAGTGTAATATCTTGAGAAAGTTGTATTATTTTAGTTTTTTAAAAAAGTCCCCAGGTTTTCGGGATAAGCCCGTACCTCAGTAAGATAATAGAAAAAATACCAAAAACTCTTGGATTTCATAACAGTTTTGTTATACTAAAATGAGTTTTTTATATATGTAATACTGATAATATGTCCTATAAACTCGAATCATTTGCACACATCCTCAATGAACTGGGGTGTAAAAATATTCTCTGATCAAACGAAATATCCGAACTTACGGAGGAAAATGCTATTATTTTGCACAAATCTCTGGAAAAACTTATCGAACAGAAAGAGTTTCAAAAGCTAAATAATCCAGATTTTTACAAGTTCCTTAAAGAGATAATTCTTTCTATAAAAATCAAGTCATCTTACGGCATAAAGGACGGGATATTTTGAATCAAGGAATCAGCCTATCGTACCCTTGTCTATCTATACTCAAATAATAAAGACAAAAGCACTATTGAATTCATTATAAAACAACTTGAAGTGGAAAAACATTCATGGATAATCTATAGTATTCTTTCTGGTATTTCTTGATGCTGAATTCATGATGACATAAATATCGATGTCATCATAAAACTTTGTTATCATAGATCACATTTAGTAAGAGATTATGCGATTCAAGCTCTAGGAAATATATTTATTCCCTGAGTAGAAAGTGCTCTTATTAATATAGCAGAAAATACAGATGATGAGGATGTTCTTGCTTATGTTTGCATATCTCTGCGTAAAGCTGGAACACAAAAATCATTTGATTCCATGAAAGCGATTGGAGAAAAAATGCTTCCATCTTGCCCAGAATGTATTCCATATATGCTTGCGGAAGTTGGAAGCATACATGATCTGCCATTTTTGATAAAAATTCTTGAAAAAAATCGTAACAAAATGAATGCTCTTGATGGTGTCATAAAGTTTTGAGGAATATCTGAAGTTGGAACTATTATTCAGCGAGTCAAGCAATTTATATCAAGAAAAAGAATAATCGAGATTGTATATTATGGAAACGATGACACAAACTTCATTCAAGCAATGAGATTTTTATCACAATACTCTCAACAGGAGCATCTCATTTGAACACTGTATCAAAACATAGTAAGTAAGAAAATGGATATGTTGTTTGAACAAGAAAAAAAATGGATACAAGAAAACAAAGATTTATTTATAAAAAAATAACTCCTCATCATCATCATCAAATACTCAGTCTAATTTACCCCCCTCCTCATAGAAATCATCCGCAAGTCTCTCAAAAAATAGTGAATTTTTTGCAATTGAGCGAGTTATATGATAGAGTAATGGTATATTATTTTGTAATAAAAGTATTTATGACAGGAAAATGACCAGAAGGATTAACAAATCATGACAATGACCCTAAAAAAACAGAAAATAAACCCCTGACCGTACCAGAAAATATTACATCAGACAATAAACCCATAATCGAC
>CALREC010000066.1 GCA_943355085.1 Candidatus Altimarinota bacterium | reverse complement strand
TGTTTGTGTGTTTTTCTCTGGATCGTGCTCAGCGCGTACTCCATGAACTCCTTCTGCTTCAGCAAAAAAATGGATGGACCTTTCCAATCTACATGGATTCTCCTCTTTCGCAGGCATATACGGCTCTCTATGCCGAGTATGCAGCGGACCCTGAGTTCCGTGAAAGTATGAAGAAAGTTACACTTATCACTGACAAGGCGATGAGGGCGAAATTCAAGGAAAGTGTTGCTACCATGTCAGCTGAGCTTTCGGCGCAAAAGGAGCTTGGAAAGCCCAAAAAGGCTCAAAGTTTCCGTGTTCTCATTACGTCGTCTGGCATGGCTGAAGGGGGCCCAGTGCTTGGTTATCTCAAGTGTTGGGTGCAGAGCGAATGGGTGGAGTTTTCTTTCCCTGGCTATATGGCTGAAAATACCATAGGTCGCAAACTTGCAATAGAGAGGGTGACTTCCATAGACCTGCCTGAGGAAGAAGTGTGTGAAAAAGCCTTGATACAGCCCATAGAAAAGGTGAAGCAGGGAAAGCATGCCATGAAGAAAGTAGGTAAAACTGTATGGCAAGACTCTCCAGCTCTGAACTTAGGCCAAAAGTCCGTGACAAGGCGTGAAGTGATTGCAAAAATCAATCACTATACCCACTTTTCCGGACATGCCGATGAAAAAGACTTGTTGCAATGGTATCGTAGCCTCCCGAAAGCTCCGTGTATGAAACTGCTGATCGTCCATGGTGTTCGTGAAAAAAGCTCCACTCGATTGGAGCGGACTATGCAACGCAAGGGTATTGATGTGTCTAACATGACGATACCGGAGCTCAGACAAGAGACAGTGATTTTCTGATCACACTCTTACTATAGTGAGATTTTTTGCTTACTATGGCTGACATTCTGAACATGTATGTGAATGTTTTGTACTGTTTTTAACAACTTTTCCAATAAAGGAGGAAAATTAAACCCCCACCACAGTCATGTGTTGGGGGTTTTGCTTGGTGTAGAAATCTTTATTTTGTCCAGCTAATAGCGCTCACTGGGCAGGCGATGATACTATCGTCGACATCTTTTCCTTCATAGTCTGAGATGTCTTTTACTATAGAGTAGCCATCGTCGTTGAGCTCGAAGACGTCTCAGGATATAGCAACACAGGCACTGCAGCCTATACAAGCGCTGGATACAACAGGCTTTCTCTTCAGGAGAGCTGCTACGCTTGCTACTTTGTTTGGATCAATTTGTGTCATGGATTTTGGTGGTAGGAAATGATAAAAGGCGAAATAATGTTTTTCGTTTGCGTATTGTATAGATTTTCATACAATTCGCAAGAAATTATTTATGATAATGCCACGCTCTATGTTCGATCGAATTTTTCGGATTTTCCTCATACTGTTACCATGGAGTGTCCTCTTTACGGTATTTTTTGGGAGTAAGCTTGGTATACCCGGTATTTCATACTTTAAAGAGATTTTTCTGGTCATGCTTTTGGCATGTCTCGTGTGGGATTTTTGGAAAAGAAAAATGTGGCCCAAGCTGGATATACTCGACGCCCTTATTGGTGCGTATATTGGCTATCTGGTACTCATAACACTCATACAAGGGCTTGGTATCTCTTCCCTCATATTTGGTGGGAGGTATGACTTTGAGTTTTTGATCGCATTTCAGATCGCAAGACATGGGAGTTCTCTCTTATCACAGAGCATTTCACAGTATCTGAAGGTTTTTCTTCTCTCCGCTAGTGTGGCTTTGTTTGCAGGACTTCTCGTACGTTTTGTCTTTCATGAAACTATTCTCCTGTATTTTGGATTCTCACCAAATCTTTCTAACTGGAATTTTTGAGGTACGCCTCCGATCTATCATGGCATAGATGGAGCTCGAGTAAAGCGATTTCAAGGTATTTTTGATGGACCAAATCCAGCGGCATATTTTATACTTGTATACATAGGTCTTCTCATACACTTTTTTCAAACAAAAAAATCCTATCACTACCTTATAGGACTCTGGATTATCGTACTTCTCGGACTTATTTTTCTCACATACTCTCGGAGCGCTCTCATAGGTCTCGTACTCTGATGTCTCTTTCTCTGAGTATTCTCTCTCCGTAATATTTGGAAAAAATATAAAAAAGAAAGTGCGTACATGGTGATATTTTTATCCATACTATCCGGGCTTTTTTACCTCAGATACGAAGGGACGATGGATCAGATACTCCTCAGATCTGGTTCTTCTACCGGACACTATAACAGGGCAATGACCGGAATACAAAGGTTTCTAGAACATCCTATGGGACAAGGACTCTGAACTGCGGGGCCTGCGTATCGATATGTTATAAAACTCGACGACACCCCGATATATGGAGGAGATATAGAACACAAAGAAGATTACTATATTCCAGAGAGCTGGTATATACAACAACTGGTAGAGTGATGAGTGATAGGATTCGTGTTGTTTTGTGCGATTATGGGTATGATTGCCTGGATGATTTTCCCCATCGCACCAGCTTTTTTCGCCGCATTTATCGCTGTCCTGAGCATGAATCTCTTCTTACATACCTTTGAATCGGTGTATATATCTTTAATCCTGTTTCTCTTGCTCGGATTATTTATCGGAAAAAATCAAAAAAAGATTTAATACCTACCGTCATGCCCTATGAACTTCATTTTTTTCTGACGCCTGGCACGAGAAAAAGGTTTTGATCTCGTTGTGCACTCTCTTCAGGATATCATAAACACGAGCTCTCTACTCCCATGAAATATCTCTATTTTTTGAGAAGGAGACCTGAGGGATATGTTGTTTGCGACTTTTGCTCATACTCCATTTTTTGAGGATCTTTCTCACTTGCGTCCAGACGATATACGCACGAAAATTGAGGCTCTGAGACCAGGTTCTTCTGAGCAAAAAATAAAAAAGATATATTTTTTCGGATGGCAAAAACAAGACATGATTCGAGATGTCTTGCAGATCTCACATTTTTCCCTCATGCCCTCTCGCTTTCTCGAAACTTTTGGCCTCTCTGCTCTCGAGTCTCTCTCGGCATGAGTTCCGGTACTAGGATTTAAAAAATGAGGACTCGAACCATTTATCCATGAAAGATGCGAAGTACTCTTTGCAGATAACGACCGAGATAATATACTGGCAATTGCTGCCAAAATTCAACAAACGAGAGAGACATATGAGAGATTCACCTCATCCCCGTCCCTTCTCCTAGAAGGAGAAGGGTGTGAGGTAATTCCCTCTCCTTCTAGGAGAGGGTGAGGTGAATCTGAAGAATCTAGCTGGACCACTCTTTCCCATACATGTCGACAGAGAGCCGAGACGTATACGCAAGCACGATGGATGGAGCAGTTCCAAGCGATGATACCAAAGGATACAAAAAAAAATCCTTATCACAACCGATTATATCACCCTTCTCGGGGGCATAGAAACACACGTGCAGACGATCACAAAAGTACTCCGCCTGCAGGGGTATGAAGTAGAGATCTTTGGGTGGGAAATCCCCAAAGGATCCTGGACAAAAGCACTCAGAGTAGCAGGACTCTTCTACTCTCTTTTCAACATTACCGCTGCCCTTCGAGCGAGAAAAATTATTCAGAGCTTCAAACCAGATGTCATTTGGTGCCATAGTATATCGAGATTTCTCGGACCCCTGGTTGCTGCTACCATCACAAATTCTCGTGTATTTTCTCTGATCACCTACCATGATCTCGGCCTCCTAACACCATTTCCCTCCAGGATCGAGAGTGAAGACATGATCCCCCAACATCCCTGATGTGTCAGCTTCCTCTCAAGCATTCATTCCAATAATCCCTTGGTCTATATGGCTGCATATGGCAAATATTTTCAGATATCTATGCTCACGTATTTCATCCGAAAAATAGACATCCATATAGTACCTTCTCGTTTTCTCGCACCCTATATACAGAAAAATATGCATATTGTCCCCGAGAAAATACAGGTACTCGAACACTTTTTGTAAGCCATGAGACTCTTCGCAAAACTTTTTTTCTTGCATTTTTCATAGAGATATCCTATAATAGCCGAGATAGAACGTATCTCTCGGGATACTCTTTAATTTTTCATCGCTGCTTTCTATGAAACACACACATACTCCATCCACCCGATATCGTACTCGATACACCTGATTCACCTCTCGTCTCCAAAAGTATCTTGCTCTTCTCTCTATCCTCATGCTTGTTGGAGGACACCAGAGTGCATCTGCCCTCACTCTCACCGGAGCCATTTCCTCTCTCCAAGCAACCGATCCTGCCCTCCCATCCGGAGTAGCCAATCCCAAAGGGATCATCGGATACATCCTCGCTACCATATTTGGAAATAGTGGGAATAGTCTCTGAAAGATCAAGTCAGAATATCTCGATCTGAGCTCCATCTGACAATGGATGGTCAGTGGATCCAATATCTCATACATGAATGGGAATGTCGGAATTGGGATCACTGCTCCAGAAAAACTCCTCCATCTGAAGACGCTTACCGGAAACAATGCAGAGATCGATATACAATCAGGTTCAAAACCAAAGTGGGGGATTTATCACGATGAAACAACAGAACAACTTAGATTTTGGAATGGAGGCAATAGAGTGACATTCAGTAGTGGAGGAAATGTAGGGATTGGGACGACGGACCCACAAACAACATTTCATATGGTTTGATACTGAAGATCAGAAAGAGACGGAACTACTTGAAATAGAACATTTTGGCAATTTTATAGAGGTAGTACCAGGGTTTGAGAGATTTATGCAACTGGAACTTGAAAATTAATTATATCACAATCACAAGGTGAATTAACGCTAGAAAATGGTAACGTCGGGATCGGGACGACGAGTCCGATTTCTCCTTTGCATGTTGAGGTAAATCCTACCGCAGGCACATATCAAACTGCTTTAACTTTACGAAATCTTAATTCGGCGGATAATTCATCAGTTGGTTTAGATTTTATAAATACTAGTAATGCAAATGTAGGAGCAAGAATTCAAGCTTTGAGACTTAATACTCCGTATAATCATGATACAGCATTAGTGTTTTCAACACGTAACAATGCCGGCGGTTCTTGGGAAACTTTAAATGAAAAAATGAGAATTTCACCAGCTGGTAATGTCGGGATCGGGACGACGAGTCCGGGGGCAGCATTGACCGTTACAAAAAACTCAAATGGTTGGGATAATGGATTGAGACTTCTCGATCAAAATGGAGCAAATGAATGGAATTTGCATTCCGATACAGTAAATGGGAAATTCATGATCTGACGTTCATGATTAGATGCCTTTAGTATTAATTCTTCCGGG
>CALREC010000065.1 GCA_943355085.1 Candidatus Altimarinota bacterium | reverse complement strand
CTTCTGATTTCTCAGAAAACAATACATCTATACCAACTACCGCAGCACCATCTTTTTTGAGGTTATCGATTACTTTTGCATAGTACGCTCTTTTGAAGTTTTGAAATCTGCCAAGACCACCACCATTTGGAGAATTATTATTTTTGTCTGCCAAGGTAGCATTATCTATAGTGACAACTGTGATCTTATCACTTGCAATATCGTTGGCACTATATTTTTTAAATAAGATATTTTTGATTCAGAGATTCCCTTGTTCTATAAACTCTCAACTCATAGAGTTAGTACTCAGAATCAATACAATCATGAGAATTGAGATAGATAAGATTGAGGAGATTATTTTTTTATCATATATGATTTTTTTGAAGTTCATATGAAGAAGTATTCCTGATTACTGAATAAACTTTTTAATTCCATCTGCTATATTCTCTTTAATCGCCTCGGCTGCATTATTTATCTTCTCAATATTCTCAATATTTATCTCTTTTTTTGCTTCCTCAAGGAGGTTTGTCTTGCCCAGTGTTTCAATGGTTTTTGTTTTAATATTCTCAAGAGTATCATTGAGGTTTTTTAAATACGTACTAGAATTTGCATTTTGCAAACTTTCTATGAGTTGCTTATCGGCTCATTTTTGTATATATTCTCCAAGTTTATTTTTTAATTGTTCGAGTGTTTGTGGTGATATACTTCATGTATTCCATGAATCATAGAGGGTAGATCGGGCAAAATCTGTAAGAAAAACCTGTTTTTGCTCTGCCGGAGCAGTTTCTATGATCATATCGCGAAGTTTCATCTTGGTGTCGAGAAGCGTTTGTGTGTTCCGTAGACCGTAAAACTGTTGGTATATATCTAGAAGCTCTTGTTTGTTATCTCATGCTTTCATAGCAGTCTCAAACTGTTTCCATTTTGCTGGATCTCCAGTTATAAGTCACTCGAGAGAGAGAGTTTCTCTTTTTATGCCTATCTTTTCGAGAAATATATGAAGATAATTTTTTTGTCCAACAGTTTCCAGAATTGCTTTATTGAGGTTCTCCATCCTCTCATTTAGGTACATGAAATCCGCATTGGTATTTGCTTTATTCCAAACCTCATCGATCTTGTCTCGTACCATTGCTTTTCTTGTTTCTGTGTCAAACACTCAACCAGCTACGATAAAAATACTTCCAGTACTATTTCCTATGTCTTGAACCGACACTGCATGATCGATAGTATGAATATATTTGCGATCAATATTTACTTCAAATACGGTTCCACGAACTGCTGCCAGAGAGGTATCATTGTTAAATCGTTCATGAAAATAAGATTCTCCAAACATATACTTTACCACATTGGACCAGCTTTTCCCCTGCTCCAGACTGAAATCGATCTGTATACCTGTGTTGGCAGAATTTGCTCGCATTTCATGGATCACAATCGAAGATTTTTCGCCCAGCCGAGTTATACTTCCATCTGGCCAGAAAATAGTTGCCGTGGACTCAAGGGTCTTGATTTTATCGCCTACTGATATAGATGTTTGGGTATTTTCATCGACCGTGAGTAGCTGTTTATCTCGTATGATAAGGGTTTTGCCTTTTGTGGAAAGCACATAAGGATCTATCTTTTCGGTGAGAATAGTAGCACCCCGAGAAAAATCGGAGAATAGGAGTATACCGATAAGGATGGCAAGGCCCCAGATGATAATAGCAATAATATGATTTTTAAAAAATCATCTGGATGTTTCGCTCGAATTTTGCATAAAAATTATGAAAAAAAATATTTTTGTGTATTGTATGCGAAAAATCTAGAAAATACAAACTTTCCTATGAAAAAACGATATCAGTACATTCTTTTTTGAATTCTAGTTCTCATTGTGTATGAGGTATATCTTGTTGTGCTTTATAAATATAAAGACTTCCAAGTAAATTCATATTTATCATATATTACTATGGAAAACTTACAAGTAGAAGATTCGATAAATAAAAAAAAGGAGCAACTCGCCTATGTCCAAACAAATGCTTTTCTCGACAAAATTGCGAAGACATCACAAAACAAAAAAAATCCAGGAGAAGAAGTAATAGTACTCGTAACCAATGAGGAGGTTGAGGAATATAAGAGAATAGATACCAACAAACAAATGATCGGTGATATAAAACGAGAATTATCTCGAACCATTGGTATGACAAATGGTCAAAAATGGATTTATTATATATTTCATATAGATACCAGGAATAATGAGTTTTAATATAATTACCCCTCGAGTAATCGAGGGGTAATTATATTAAAACGGGATATCTTCTATATTGATTTCTTCTTCTATTTTCGGAGTCGCCTTTTTCGTTTTTATAGGCGATACATCTTCTGGGGCTTCTTGAACAAATGAGTCACCTCATTCCCCCTTTCAGCCAGAAAGCATAATGAGGTTATCTGCGACCACCTCTGTCTTATAACGCTTCGCTCCAGTTGGATCATCCCAACTACGAGTTTGCAGACGTCCTTCAAGATATACTTTTTTTCCTTTTGTAAGATATTGTTCAGCAATGCCTGCGAGAGATCCCCAGATAACGATATTATGAAATTCTACTTGTTCTTGTTTCATTCAGGATGCATCTTTCCATACTCGATTCGTTGCGATGGAAAAGTTAGCTACTTTTTGTCCATTTGGCGTCTCTTTTATTTCTGGATCGGCTGTAAGATTTCCTATAAGTTGTACCTTGTTGAGTGAATTCATAAAAAGAATTGGTAAAAAGATAAAGATACGAGGCTCATGATACGAGAAAAGAAAATATTCGCAAATGTATTTTAAAAAAAGCCGTAGCTGGTATAATACATATTGTGCAGAGATAGAAAAAGCGTCTCTTGCTCCACCAGAGTTTCGAAAGAAGATTAAATCAGGAGATCACTTCAGATTTGAAGATTCGAAGTACTAAACAAACTCAATGGAAGAAAAAAATCCACACCAAGTTTTTGGTGTGGATTTTTGAGATTACATATCCTTGTTCTCTCGGCTTGGCCACGTTTTCTTTGGACCACCAGCGTCATCTCGGTTTCGAGGAGCTTCATAGGCTCGTTTCCCGGTTCCCCCGTGAGTATCATAACTTCCTCTATCCTTGCGCTCACCATCAAACTTGGGACGATCAGACTGAGGACGATCATTTCCATAACTCGGACGATCAGAATTTCGAAGTGTAGCAGAGTTAAAAACTCCACCAAATGTATCTGCTCCGCTTCGAAGTCTATCAGACTGAGGACGATTCCCAGCGTAAGAAGAAGAACTTGAAGAACGATCTGATCCTTGGTATCCACCAGACGACCTTTCTCCTCATTGATAACCACTACCAGAACGTGGACGTTCAGTTCCATGTGCAGGACGATTTCCTTGGTAACCTCAGCCAGAACGGTCTCCTCATTGATAACCCCCAGTAGATCGGTCACTTCCATATCGAGGACGATCACCTCCTGATTCCTGAGCACGATTGCCGCCTTGATAACCTCCAGAAGAAGATGAACGTTCTCAACCTTGATAACCTCCACTTGATCGACCACCTTGATAACCTCCACTTGATCGACCACCTCCACCAAAACTGCGACGGCTTCCAGAACGATGATGCCCACCCTGTCCTCCGCTATTTCCACGATTAATTCGCACTACTTCATCTCCATGAATATCGATCTGCTTGAGGGTAATTTTATTTCGTCGTTCGATATTTCCGAGAAGATTTCGTTCTCCATTGGTTACAAACATAATTGCCTTACCTTCTGCACCAGCACGACCGGTACGACCAATTCGGTGAATGTATGCCTCTGGATCTTCTGGTACATTGTAGTTGACTACGAGCATAATATCTTTCATATTGAGTCCACGAGCAGCAACGTCGGTTGTTATGAAGACATTACAAAATCCGTCCTGGAATCTTTTGAGAGAACGAGTTCGGTCTCTCTGTTGCATATCGCCATGAAGACATCCAGTCGAAAATCCGTCACGTTCGAGCATATCAGCAATATCCTCTGTTTCATGTTTCATGCGGCAGAATACCACAATCTTCACATCTTTATGATCGCCGATGTATTTCTTGAGCATCTCATATTTCTCGAAATGCGGAACCTCAATAAAAGCATGGTCAATCTTGGATACCATCAGATTTTCTGTTGCCTTGATGGATTCATATCCCGTTCCAACATATTTGGCAAGGAGATTATTTACCTCTTGTGGAATAGTTGCCGAAAATGTCATGGATTGTTTTACATTTCCAAGACGAGACCATATCATATCAATATCATCTATAAATCCCATATCGAGCATTCGATCTACTTCGTCAAGAACGAGGTATTGAACATTAGAAAGATCTATGAATCGTCGTTCTATAAGATCAATAAGACGACCAGTTGTTGCGACTACAATCTGCGGTCCACTCTCAAGAGCTTCTCGTTGAGATCGTATATTTGATCCTCCGTATACTGCAACAGAACGAAGATAGGTACCAAAGGAGAGCTTATAAAATTCCTCACGAATCTGCATAACAAGTTCTCGTGTTGGTGCCAAAACAATAACCTGAGGTTTTCTAATATTTGCATCGAGCTTCTGAAGAAGTGGTATAACGAAAGCAGCGGTCTTACCAGTTCCAGTCTGAGACTGTCCGATAATACTCTTGCCCTCCATGGCTGCTTTAATAACTTCTTCTTGGATTTTAGTAGCCTCCGTATAGCCATTTTTTGTAAGTGCGGCAAGGACTTTTTCATCGAGGCCAAGTTCTGAAAACAACATAGTATAAAAAAAGAAAAATAATAAAAACTCGTAGCTTTTACGAAAGAGGTTATTCTTTCTTCTACAAGCCACGTATCATTTTTCCTGGAAAGATTCCTGGGGGATTTGAATAATTTCAAAAGGATGACACGCGAACAATCCATCCGCGCGGTACGTTTCTCTTAAAGTAATGAGAAGAAGCAAGGAAGGGGACTTTTCTTTCGAGCAAGTACGAAAGAGTCCAAGAGAGAAGGAACAATATATTGTCCTCTTATTTAAAAATCGAGTGCAACAAGTATATAGAAAAAGTGAAGTTTACCAAAAGATTTTTAGAAAACTGTAGAAGTGTTCTAAAAAACACACGAACAAGAGTAGCTCGCAAAGATTATTGTCATACATAGAAAAAAGAAAAAAAGTATACTTTGTTGTCAAAAGAAAAGTAGAAATGTCGTGTTTTCCCGGGGGTGCAGTTAAAGTAGAAATGTCGTGTTGCGAAATATGGATTTATGATCCTGGTAGTGTTGGGGCAAGTTTCAGCTTCTCGTAGGATCGTTCTCTTCGGTGCTTAGATATC
>CALREC010000064.1 GCA_943355085.1 Candidatus Altimarinota bacterium | reverse complement strand
ATATGACCCTGAAATATTGGCAGGATTATTAATCTCTCACGATTTTATATAGTTTAATAATGAATTGTTTACATGATGCGCTCTTTTTTTTGTTCATATGAGATTACGGAGAGTATCTTTATCAAGTTCTATGATAAGCTTTTCAGGATTCTTAGAGCTTATTCAGATTATTTTATAATCTTTTTTTGTGAGAACGACGGTCATATGTGCAAAGTTTAGATTTTATACATTTCTAGTATATCTCTATACCCATTTTCTCCAAAAGTATTTTTGCTATTTTTTGCTCTTCCTGATACATCTCCGCATATTCTGAATCATCCTCGTGGTCGTATCCAAGGAGGTGTAGGACAGAGTGAATAAGGAGTTTGGTGAATTCCGCCTCGTTTGTATTGCCATATTCTGTTGCTTGAGCGAGTATTTTTGATTCAGACATGATAATCTCGCCCCCGATTTCGTCCGATTTTAGACCACTAAAATCCTCGAAATAATGAAATGAAAGTACGTCGGTAGTCTTGTCTATATTTCTATATTTCTTATTGAGTTCTTGGATTTCATCATCACTCAGAAAAGCGATATTAACAATCCCTGCTTGTGTTATATTCACGTGCTCCGCGATGGCTCAAAAAATAGCTTCGATGATCTCGTTTCGAGGAGTGAAAGAAACTGGAGGATCGATGATCTGATATGCAAACATAGAGGTTGGTATAAAAATTAGAGTTTTGTGATTTCAAAATTAAGAATTCCAGGCTGAGTGTAAGTATCTATGAGTGGTATGCAATTTGGAACCTTTGTTTGATATCCAAACTCTAGAACCGAGCTTTTCATAGGTTCGGTTCTATGGAAAGTTGAGAAGATAATATAGTTGCCTTTTCCAGCCTCGGTTTTCATGTCAATCCCAGGATCAAGTATAGAGTCCTTTGGTATAAGAAAACGAATATACTGCTTATTGGCACCATTACCTTCTATAAATGAAAGTCGGGAAACCTCCTGGGGTTCGGTTATGTTGAAATCGTGAAGAAGCTTCTCTGTTTTGAGCTTTTCATCTATCGTTATGGCATGATCTGATTTGAGACGCACTATATTATGTACGAGACAGCCCGTGAGTGTGGTGCTCTTTATGGTAAGTTTTCGCTCCATATATCTATCTGACTTATTAGCTCAAAGTGAAGTGAAAATGGGATATATAAAATTTCCCTGATTCTCATGCCAACTTTCCCCCGTACCTAGCTTTTCAAGGAAAGCTTCGGTGCTATTATTTTGAGAGGCGATCAATATCTCATGTCTCTTGAAGTTATCTACGAGTATATGGAGGTATCAGAAGATATCACGCTTATCAACAAGCTGTTTCCCAAAAGCTTCCATAAATCGAAAGAGAAATTCTTTGGGAGACTGATAAGAGTGTCCAGTATCTAGTTTCTTGTATGGGAATACGCGAGCCTCTACGAGAGTTGATACGATGCGAGAAAAGTTTGTATGATCGATCGAGAGATTGTACTCAGTCATTTTCACGGGGCCATATTTCTTGAGGAGTTCTATGACGATACCTTGATTGATCGCGATCATAGTATCGACACTGTCATATCCTGCTTTTTCTACAAAAAAGCCAATTTTCTTTGCACTCTCTCGAAAGTCAGGATAGTAGTTTGCATCACGTATTCAGAAGTTTCCACTATATCCTTCGAGCCCGCTCGGAGGAGTCTCTTTGTATGGATACAATTTCCAATCATAGTCGTACACATCACGCTTCTCAAATTTTTGGATACGTCATTTATAGAGCTCAAAAGCGATGATACTTCCTGGAAAACCTCCATTTGCACGCAACTCATCATGGTTTTGATTCAGTATCATATATTTCTCTGGTTTGGTGTCACCAAGCAATTGTAAAACATCTTGAAAATTTTCGAGCGCAAAACTCAGAATTTCCTTAATCCCGAGAAGAGATAGGATATTTTTTTCGAGTTTTTCATCAAAAAGAGTATTGCCGAGAGATTCTATGCTGACATAATACGATAGGGTAGTTTGGAGATTCTCTTGGAGATTCTCGAGCGTCTTTTTATGTTTTCGGAGAAAGTCTGTTATCTTGATACCACAATTATTCACAGAAACGGCTCATGTTCCAAAAAATGCATCCACGGAACAGGTTTGATGGTTTGACAACTCTTCCTGAAAATCTTTCCCGATTGAAAGTCATTCTGCAATAGTTTTCGAGAGAGCCCTTCAGCCATATATAACATTACCCGCAAGATGTACCTGAGGATGAGTATAGAATCTATTATCCAATACTGCTCCGAAAGGACTAAACACCCATGTGATGGTTTTAAATGAATCATGTATCTTATCTACCTCTTGTACCATAGCTCATAAATCTCGCATATCTTTGAGTGCTGCTATGCGATTATAATTACGGATTGTTTCGTGTTCGACGTAGTTTTTTGCAGTAAGTGAGAGTAGTACAATTGATATAGATAGGCTTGCCAATACGAAACTTCATACAGCTATACGTTTTTTGTTTTTTCTGAGAATCTTCTGAACCCTTTTCCTTATCGGAAGTGGAAAACTATAGATATCAGTGTAGAGTTTTTTTGATACATAGTGCTCATCTCCTCGTATATCGATTGTATTGAAATCTAGAGTTGGAAGCTCTGCTATTATTGAGAGTGGATTAAGCCGTATGGCTTTTCGCTTGGAACCGAGAAAAGAAAACTTGTTCGTATATTTACTTTTACTATAGAGATCTTCAAGGTTTTTTCTCTGTGGTTTTTTGATGAAAAGGGTGAGCTTGTGACTCAGGTTGATATGATTTGCTCTCCCCGCACGCATATCGTTAAAAATACCTGAGTCATTATGGAAAACAACAGCCAGAGTGATCGTCGGAAAAAAATCCCGAGCATCTATGGTTGCTGATGCAAGAGGATTATCTCGTGAGTATATGTCATTAAGTGTGTCGATCATGCGAGGCGATTACGGTTTATTCTTTTCCACATTTCCGACAGATGGACAGTTCTCGGTAGGTGTCTTCATGGCACTGATGACATTTTCGCAATTGGTTTGCACCACAAAATGGACAATATATATCATCGATTCGTAGGTGCCGACCACAGTACTGACAATCAGAGTGTTCGACGTGCTTTTCTGTGAGACGTTTTTTATTGAAGATCTTTTTTTGCACGAAGTATATACTTGCCAGTGCTATCCCAATGGCTAGTAGGATGAGAAAATAGTACCAGAGCATAAAGATCTGCATATCTTGCAGAAATTTCATAAGTTTTTGCAATAACTGCTTGGGGATAATCTCAAAAATTCCTTCACAAATTTTCGAGAAAATCGGTATAAATATAACAACAAGCAAGTGTGAGGATACGAGAGATTGCGCTCAGTTATCATGCCTGATCGAGCGATTGTTCCAAAATAAGACGATGAGAAAGAGTGGTATCAGGAATAGGAGTTCTACTCAGAGTCTTTTGAGGGGATAATAAAACTCAAGCTTTGAGATGGTTTTTTTTAAATCTTTTGAGACCGCAGGCGTGAGGCTTAAAAGGATATTTTGAATATTGGTATTTTGCTCAATCTTGAGCATATTAGCCTTTTTTTCGTCAAGGGCCTTGTTCAAATTCTCTGTTTGTTCTCGCATATCTGCTTTTATACTCTGAGCAGTCGTCTCTTTTATGGAATCTTCTCGGGGCTGGTTCGCAATTTTTTCGAGAAGTATAGTATCATATGTTCCGCCCAGGCGACTTATGTTGCCTTCGATAGTGGATATGCGGTTCATAATCTGTTCATGGGCATCCAGTATTTGTATAAAGCCACTATCTGTACGTATTTTTTCAAAATAAGTCTCTATCTGTGCACACGTAGGATCGAGATCTTCTTTGTGTTTTCATGCAGAAGGAGGGTATTCATACGAATTGTAGGGCGCTTCGTATTGATAGCTCTTTACTCGGGAAAGTATCCCTGTTATCTTCTGATCTTTGTCATAGTTTTCCGTGTCTATGGCGATAGCTCGACAGTCGTAGGGTATAACATCGCTCGGTGTCGTAAAACTCGAGGTTTGGTCTGAGAGCCCTTGAAATAAAGCAAATAGCACAAATATATCTAAAAAAATTATGATAACAATAGAGAGTCAAGAAAGCGGCTCATTGCTACTTATAGATCGAAGTCGTCAAAAAATAGACTGTATTTTTGGGAGAAAGGAGTATTTCATAGAGTTATATACTAAATATATAAATGATTGATTATTATAGTTAAATATGTCTGAATTCAAAAAATATCCCAAATAGAAAGTATTGACAATATTATTTTATATATTAAAATAATCGGTTATCTTCTCACTTACATTCTATGCACCCATTACAATGATACGAATATTGACGAGAGGAAGATATACGTGCAGATCTCTCTATTTTACGCTTTTTGCGAGAGGCCATTCTTTCTGGAGACATCGAGCATATCTCTCTGCGAGAACCATACAGACAAGGACTTTTTAGCACCGAGACTCATTATTCTTGGGAACACTTTCGTCGTCGAGCACTCTATCAGCTCTGACGGGGTTTTGTAGAACCTTTGATGACAAAAGATATACTAGAAGAGCGTATGGGGCGTCGAGCAGGGGAGACTCTTGATACAGGTTTTCTGCATGCGATACGACTGACCCCTGAGGGTTTTATGTATATCGAGACACTTGAGATGGAGTTGCATAAGTATGTTGGTTTCAGTAGACATATAACCAAAGTACGAGAATGGAATGAAAAATTTGTAGGTATACGAGGAGGTCTGATAATTGGCATAACCACACTCTTGATCATATGTGTTTTTGTTTTTGATATTCGAGTCAGTAAGGTGATTCAGAAGATTCCACTTCTGAGTTCCATAATAGATACAAAATTATTAGAGGAATTTGAAGCGATCAATGAACAAGATGATTTTTATACGTCAGTCACTCAAGCCCCCGTGGTTTTAGATTTTTCTCAGGATGTTTCATCGACTTCTCCACAAAATGATATAATCCCGATCAATGCTTCATGATGAGTCGCAAAAGTATTTCCTCAAGTTATTCATGATATACTCCCAAAAGATACGAAGGTAGAAAATGTTGCCGTACGAAATATTGCACCACTTGAAAAACTCTTTAAAATTTCTCTAGATGGTGGAAAGATCCAATATATTCAGGTAAAAAAAGAAAATGATAAATACATAATAGTGAATAAATAGTTATGAGAATGCTACTCCTATTAATAGCGTTCTCAATAGATCCATTATACTGTGGTTTTTGTCAAAATCTTATTCATCTCGTT
>CALREC010000063.1 GCA_943355085.1 Candidatus Altimarinota bacterium | reverse complement strand
TCCAGACCGAAAGGAATGGTATTTTTGTGAGAAGTGCTACTGTAAGTAGCTATGAAACACACCAAGAGAGAAACTGGATGATATAAAAAACGAGAGGACATAAAAAAAGTGGAGGGCATAGCCCCCCACTTATATTGGGAAATATCACTTCACCACAAACGACTGTTTTGCTCGCTTGAATGCATTGATAGTAACGATGTTCGTCCCAGCATCTTCAAATTGGATTTCGATAGTATCACCTTGACGGGAGAGTACGAGGGATTCTCCAACCGAAGATACGGTCCCGAGGAAAATCCTTGGGTCGTTCTCGAGCTGGAAAATAGCCTCGGTCGTAGAGTAGGTGATCCGATCGATTTTACTCTTCATGGTTTTGACAGTAGCCATTTCTCCTGTCCGGACACGTGTTTTGCTCATAGAAGCCTTTCCAAGATACGCATTGAGCGCGCCCTGGAGAGTATCTCCAACTCCGAGCACCTGATTGTCTTTGACTGATACAAAACCAAAGGCACGATTAATACCTTCTTTGTCCGCAACTGCCATAACATAAGTCGGAATACCACTGACCATATACGGTAAAGCATTGGTCGCACGATATCCTTTCTCAGGCATGGTCATTTCGATAGCTTTTTGAGCAGATTCCTCATCAGCCCCGGACATCTGGTAAAAATTCGCTTTTTTAGTGCGAGAATCTACCAAATAGTATCCAGACATAGAGGCATCATTTCCAACTGAGGTCACCGAGATATAGTGGTAGCACCGGTTATCACGTCCATAGATCACATCCGAAGACGATACTTGTAAAACATCTTTCTTTTCAAACAAAGAGTTCCACCAGCCATGAACGTACTCACCGCGATATCCTACTTGCCCAACAATCATCTCAAGAGGCTGTACTCGATCTATCCAGGATGGAGTCTTATCAGGAGCATAGCTCTTGATTTCTCCACTTTGAACATTAAGCACAGCAACTCCACTTACATCCCGCCCAGCTATACCAATAGTCTTGTTATAGACCGAGGCAACGATGAATGGATTACCACTATCGTCGATCTCGTGCGAGAGGTCGGTTATCCCATCAAATGGTGTACTGAAGTAGATTTTTCTAGAGGCGCTTTGATTAAACCAAGCACTTTCAAGAAATTTCATTTCGAGCTTTTTTCCGCTTACTTCCGTCACAACTTTCACATCGGACGGATTATGAGCAGAAACCACCACATATCCAGGGGATGAGCCTGCATTAGAAAACCAGCGAAAGAAACCACTGTATTCCAAAAAGCCAACCCAAACAAGCTCACCTTTTACGGCCTGCTTATGAAGATAACCAATATGATACTGCGAACCCAAACCACTCACTTCAGAAAGACGTTTTTCCGCATTTATCCTCGCCATCTCTTCGGTTACGAGTGGTGCTTTTTGTATATCCAATACAGGCAATACATCGGCACTCTCTACTACGGGTGTTTCACCTAAGAGATCATGATATTCTTGTGCTCGAGTACCCGAGAACGTTGTAATACTCATGATCACTATCCATAAGAATACAATGTTCATAACAAATCTGACTGAGGATAGGTTGTATCTATCGATATCACCATCGGCCCAAGTAACGATATTTGTTGCTGGGAGCAGACAGAAAAATAATACTATCTGCCACGTCGCAAACCATGGATTTACCGGAAGTTCAAAGATGTAAAGTATTATACCAAAGAGAAGAAGACCGAGCAATGCCCATTTGAGGCGTTGTGTATATTGTTTCATGTTGGATACCTTTCTGTAAAAAAATCCAATTTGAGAATGTAAATGAACCGTTTTTGAGTCATCCGAAGATGCTTGAATATAACATAGGTATAATATATGAAAAGTCAAATATAAAACGCATTCGTAATGTTTGCTTTTATTTCTAAATATGGTATAATCGAGCCATTACATCTCTCAAAATAGCTATGAATTCATATAATAGACCACCCGATATAACCTCCTACACTACTCGCCCATACCAATGAGGAGCCATTAATGCGACTCGTCGCCACACGACTGCTCTTGTCCGACAATCTCTCGAACGAGAGGATAATCCTGAGTTTCCGACCGCTGCTCTTCTCGAGATGGCAACTGGAAGTTGAAAGACATTTACTGTGGGAAAATATCTTGAAGATATTATCGGTCTCAGAAATCGATTTAACGGTCGCTACAATACTCAAGAATTTGCTTGACTCAATATCCTTGTTCTCACCAATCGTATCGATGGGGTCAATCAGTTTCGAGATGATCTCGTACACGGCAAAACCGGAGACATACCAAAGGCTCCCATTCTCTCGAGAGAGCTTATCGAGAATCTTCACTTGAAAACATTTCACTCCAAGGCAGATAATCTCGAGGATCTTGATGAAGCGTATTTTACTCAGGATGAATCAGATGAAGATGAAGTCTTCTCTAAACAAAATGGAAGAGTGAAAGATCATTTCTTTTTCTCTACGTTTCAGACGGCTATACTCAAGGATCTTGCCTACAAGCTCCCGTACATCGACCTCATCATCATCGATGAAGCTCACAATGTAAAAGTGGATGACAAATACACTAAGCTTCTCCACGATCTCTCAGAGCTCTGACGAAATGATCACCCTCCCATGATACTCTCCGTCACGGCCACCCCTACCAACCACACCACGGATCTCTTCGGAGAAGCTATCGCCACCTTTGGACTCGCAGAGTATATTGCGAGTGAATACTCTCCCGCCATCGACTACCATCTCGTTGCTGCGACCAATGCTCCCGCATGAGCAGTAGAATCCATACTCGCAAAAGTAGAGACGGCAAAAGCCATGAGCGATACACAGATAAAGAAACAACTCGTCCGTGAGATACGGGATGATTTCGATGCTATTATGGCATCGTATCCGAGCATAGACCAACTGGTTCATGATCTCACCCATGTTCGTATCGGAACCGATCCCGCATCCATCGGACAGACGATCATATTCGCCAATAGTCGAGATGAAGCAGATGAGATTGTAGAGATTATCAATGCACAATATGGTCAAGAAGTAGCCATCTCCTATCACTCAAGCAACGATGAGAAAATGCTCGTAGAACAGACAGGAAAGAAGCACACGGGACTGGAGAGATTCAGAGATGAGAGTGACCCTATCAAGATTATCGTCGCTATTGGCAAGCTCAACGAATCAGTTGATGTTCCGACGGTAGAAAATGTCGTATTTTGGAGAGGAACCGATGTGGCCAAGATATTCCTCCAACAATTCGGTCGTGGACTTCGTGGAGATGGAATGGTGAATTATTATGACTATGTCTGAGGACTCAAAAACTTTGCGTGGATTGGACAAATTTATGAGGAGTATACTCAGGTTATCGGATGATTTGGACCGAGAATTGGACCCGGACAAACCCGAACATTCAAGCTCATCGGAGGGTCTCTCGTATGAGCAGACGTCTCTGTGGATCTCAGAGATCTCGGATTCGATATTATCGATCTCCAGAAAAATGTCAGCATGTTACTTGGATCGACCAAAGAGGAGATTATTGCGACACTTCTTAAACATAATATTGCGGATGGAGATGAATTACAGAAGAAGTGACCAGTATGGTTTAGCAAAACTTTTTGAAGGAAGGAACTCGGAGAATTTCTCGGGAGAACTTTACGAAGTATAACTCTCACGGAACTCCAGGAGCTCGCCGGGAAACTCGGGTGGACGATAAAGATAGAAGAAAAAGCAGAAAAATCATCACTTGGCATCACCAAAGAAGTCATTATTGCCACTCTTTCAGCTCATGGTATCACGAATGGAGATGAATTACAGAAAAAGTGATCAGCATGGTTTCAGAAGACTTTTTGAACGAGCGAACTCGGAGTATTTCTCGGGAGAACTTTACGAAGTATAACTCTCACCGAACTTCAGGAGCTCGCAGAGAAACTTGGGTGGACGATGAAGATAGAAAAAGTAGCAAAATTATCGATTGGCACTACCAAAGCAGACATTATTGCCACTCTTGCGACTCATGGCATCACGAATGGAGATGAATTACAGAAGAAGTGACCAGTATGGTTTCAAAAAACTTTTTGAGTACGAGAACTCGGAGTATTTCTCCGAAGAAGCTTTAAGAATATAAGTCTCACTGAACTTGAGTATCTCTGAGAGAAACTTGGATGGACTATGAAGGTAAAAGAAAAAGTAGAAAAAGTAGAAAAATCATCGCTTGGCACCACCAAAGCAGACATTATTGCCACTCTTGCGACTCATGGTATCACGAATGGAGATGAATTACAGAAGAAGTGACCAGGATGGTTTAAGCAAACTTTTTGAAGGAGCGAACTCGGAGTATTTCTTGGGAGAATATTGCAATTTATCACTCTCACCGAACTCCAGGAGCTCGCGGGGAAACTCGGGTGGACGATGAAGATAGAAGAAAAAGCAGAAAAAGCAGAAAAATCATCACTTGGCATCACCAAAGAAGTCATTATTGCCTCTCTTACTGCTCATGGCATCACGAATGGAGATGAATTACAGAAGAAGTGACCAAAATGGTTTAAGAAAACTTTTGGAATGAGCGAACTCGGAGTATTTCTTGGGAGAAAAGTCAAAAATATAACCCTCACCGAACTTCAGGAGCTCTCTGAGAAACTTGGATGGACGATGAACAAAAAGTAAGCTTCACGGATCTCAAATGCAATAGACATAGGCAGTTTCCTTCGGATAAGTCGTCTCCTATTGTATCATGAAAAGGGGCGAGTGCATTTTCAATCTGCGAGCACAATATCACGATCATCGCGGAATTTCAAAGCGATCTTTTCTAGAACATTTCAATCCTGCCTAACTGCTGCCAGAAGCACCTCTTTATCATCAGAAAATTCTGATAGTTTTTTTGTTAATTAATATTTTTTCTTTTTTTCCGTAGGTATGACATATCCAAATGAGGTTCCAATTTTCGACTCCCCTATTTGTTTCTTCCACCACTCTAGACATTCATCGTCACTTTTATCTTGCATGCCTGGTACATTTGTTTTAATAGCTGAAAGATAATTTTCGAGGGATGTATCTTGATCTGCCATACATGAGAACGATGTGCTTGAGTGCATATTTACAGAAACATCTCCATCACAGGCTTTTTTGAGGGCTCGGTAATCGACTTTGAGATTGAGGGTGTCTTCAAAATAAGAAGCATCCCAGTCTATTTTGCAGGTACCGTCTTCGATTTTAAATTCTGATGTTTCATTTGTATTATCTATTTTAATACCTACTATTGATTTCATAGTAGATACTGGTTTCATGGGTGATAGTTTAATATCTTTAATTGGTATATATTTATATTCTGGCATATCAAAAAG
>CALREC010000062.1 GCA_943355085.1 Candidatus Altimarinota bacterium | reverse complement strand
GAATGTGAAAAAAGAGTCCGCTAGCCTTGCGTACTTGCGTACTTGCGTACTTGCGTACTTGCGTACTTGCGTACTTGCGTACCTTTGGTACTTTGTGTCATAAGTAAATTATTATGAAATTTTACTTGGATTTTAGTATAGAGAGTTTTGTGGTTTGTCAAAAGAATTTAGGAAGATATAATGGTCTTTAATTTGTCCCTTGCTTTTTCTACAAAAATACTATAATGCAAAATATTACTACTCATTGTCAATATTATGAAAACCATATCTAAGAGCTTTGTTTTTTTTGTATTTTTTTATATTTCTGGAAGCTGCGCACTGGCCTTTTCTCCATTTGATACCATTCTCGAAAGACTCCCCGATATCGCAGTAACCAATATTCACCAGGAGACCAGTTATGTGTATATGCAAGTCTGTAATCTTTGAGGGGGACTTATGGATTCTGATACAAGTCTTGTTCTGGCTATGAAAAAAACAGGCTGAGGAATCGTATCGATGGTGGAACCGATTATCCTCGGAACCAATGAGTGTCATGAATTTCGAGTGGCATCCATCCAAGACCTTGGGATACATACATCTGGAATATATGAGATTTCTGCTGGAGCGCTTCTCAAGGACGGGAAAGTTGAAAAAGCAAAAGACAACAATAAAGTCACTCAATCCATAAACATCACCTATCCTTCTAAATACTCACAAAACATCCAAATTCCTACATACTATCCCTCAAATAATTATAACAATGGGACGACATATTGTAATGTTGGTAATAATTATTGTTCAAATAGTACAACATACTACTGTATTCCTGGAACAAACAACTGTTCTACTCTACCCTATTCTACAAATAATACATACTACTGTAACGCAAATAATAATTATTGTGCAAACAGCTCTTATAATGGATGAACAATCTACCATAGAGCCAATATATGTCCTCTCAATGATTATATTTGCAACCAAAGTTATTATAACTCTACCAACACGCAATATCGGGATGCACATAATAGAAACTGTACATACTCTAATAACTATTGTAATAATTATCATGATAATGTTCGATATGAAACGCCAGATCTCATCGTACAAAAAATATATCAAAATATATCAGACAAACGCATAGTAGCGCAGATCTGCAACAACGGTGGAGAGATGCAAAATAACGCGTCCATTCGTACAAATTTTACCGTTAATGACATTACTAGAACTATATACAATACAATTCAGATAGGCCGTGGCCAATGCACGAGTGACATTGTTTCTATCACTCCCGAAGAACTTGGTATACACTATAATGGAAATTATGCTCTAGGCATAAATATTGACACAAATAATAATCTCAGTGAATCTAATGAATCAAATAATACACTTTCTCAGAATATGTATATAGAAACAAATCGCAATAGAAATGCCGATTTAGTCGTGGATCGAATCTGGGCAAATGATAACAATAAAACGCTGACAACACGAGTATGTAATACTGGGGATGATATGGCAAGTTATAACAACTGGACAGTGGAAGTTTCTAATACGTCAACAAATACAACGGTTCGTACTACAGGTTCAAGACTTACAAGATGACAGTGTTTAGATATAAGTACGGCTTATTTTAATCTCTGAATATATAGATCTGGAAGTTATAACTTCCGAGCTACAGCAGATATAGATAACAACATCGCCGAACAATCAGAATGGAACAACATCATGAATCAAAATATTCAAGTGTGGACAAACTATTAAAAAAGTCATAACTGCCCCGTGGCAATCTCGTTTGATCCGTTCTGCACATAGGCCTCGATACGTTCGAGGTCTTTTTTGAGATCGTAACCAATTACTTCATATTTGCCAGAAAGAATCTCTTGCCATAAATCTTTCATATTGATAGTTTTGGTCTCAAATGTATATATATGATCATCTCAAAAATAAAGAGTGCCACCAAAAAGAGCGAAACGCTCTCCGTATGTTGCTATACTGATTTTCTTATTTTTTTTGAGAATATCAAAACACACATGGATTTGGCCTATTTCAGTGATGGAAATTTGTTTGAGATTCAAGCTTGAAAAGTCCTTTGTCTGAACGTGTTCTTTCGGTAGAAGAGAGCGAAAGTCATACGTGGTAAAAAAGTCAATAACTTCTGGGGTTATAAAGTCTCTACCTGCAAATATATGCTCATCAAGGGAAAATCCTTGTAGCGGAACCGATATATCGATGGTCGCAAGCTGTTTGCTCAGAAAAGCAATTTCTCGATTGAGCTCGAGTATTTCGCGAGTCTTACCAGACATATCTTCTAGGTTTTGATAGATATTTTCGAGTGATCCATATTGATTAATCAGGGATTCTGCTTTTTTTGGTCCAAATCCAGGGATTCCGGGAATATTATCGGAAGTATCGCCACAGATGGCCAGATAATCTACGATATATCTTGGGTCGACTGCAAATTTTTCACGAGCCTCGGCCACATGGTATACTTTGTGCTTCATAGTATCATATATGGCGACATTTTCATCGATAAATTGATAAAGATCCTTGTCTCAAGAGAGGATAAAAATATTATTTTCTTTGTCTTTTTTAAGCTCCGTGACAAGTGTGCCAATGATATCATCTGCCTCAAATCCATCAACCTTTAAGTGTTTTATGCCCATGATATGGAGCATTTCCATGATGATCGATTCTTGAATTTTAAGATTATCGGGCATTCGATCACGTGTCCCCTTATACTCAGGATAGAGATCTAGGCGGGCTTTGCTTCGAGAATCGAGCGTAAATATGAGATAATCTGGTTTATCCTCTCTATGAAGTGCTAGAAGTATTTTGGCCATACCAAAAACTGCATTGACGGGCGTCCCATCTTTGAGGGAAAAAGGAGGAATAGCATAAAATACACGATATAGAAAATTGTATCCGTCGATGATATAGATTTTTTTTGACATATTTTTTGAGATGAAAATTACTTGCAAAGTATCATATACGTACCATCCGATTCGTCAACTACGAAACCGAATTTCCTATAAAAATCTGGGAGCCAGAGAAAAGATGGATCAGTTACCAGATTGACATTCTTAATCTGCTTTTCTCGACAGAGCTTCACGGTCTTTTCCATGATTTTTGAAGCAATCCCCCTTTCACGATAATCAGGATCCACGAGCACATCGAAAATCATCGCACACATGTACATATCAGTGATGATTCGACTTGCTCAGACCATTTTTTCACCTTCAAAAGCCACAATGATGAAATTGGAATTTTTAAGTGATTTCCAGTAATCTTTTGGGCGTTTTTTGAATGGATCATAGAGTTCTAAAAGAGCATTTTTATGATTTAGAATGGTTTTTGATGTAAGAATTTTTAGGTGCATATGTGATATTGGTAAATATAGAATCTGATAGATATGTAGCAGTGCTACATATCTACAACAAAATTTCTATTTCTGATAATTTTCATCATTTTCCCATTGTGCGGGGTTATCGACAATATATTGTCGGATTCGGTTTCATTCATTTTCATCACGGATAATACGATCGTGGTAATTTGGTTGCCAGGCAAAGAAAATATTATCCTGCATGGCATTGATGGTTTTTGTGCAGATAGATTTATAGGAACGAATGATTGATCAAATGGTTCATTTTTTCGGAGAAATATCAGAATAATACTGTTTCGTAAATTTATCTGCACCACCGTAGAGATGTAGCAGTGCTACATCTCTACAATCATCATCGGTTTTCATGATCACAATGAAATGTATATGGTTCGGCATTATTACATACGCATCGATCAACACATTCTGAAAATGATCTGGAATTTCTTGTAAAAATTTATCTGCAATTTTCCCCATTTCCGTCAACACCATTTTTCCGTCAACCACATCTCCAAAATAATTCTCACGATTTTTTGTACAAATCGTTATGAAATACGCCCCTTCAGAGGAATAATCATACCCCTTTAATCGGTGCGACGGAACACGATAGATATCACGGAATTTAAATTCTGGGTCGGTCATATTATTTTTGTTAGAAATTTAACATTCATCGTAGAGATATTTCTCAGAAACATCTCTACATTACATCCTCAATTTCATCCTCTTCCTCTACGAACCCATTCTTTTGGTAATCCACCATCTCTCGGTACACAGGGCTAGATAGATAAAGCTCGTCATGCGACCCTGAATCTAATAGTCTTCATTTTTCAAAGAGAAAAATATGATCAGCATGGCGAATGGTCGAGAGGCGGTGAGCGATGATAACCGAAGTTCGTCCTTCCATGAGTGTACTGAAAGCCTCTTGGACGAGTCGCTCCGTCTTGGCATCGAGAGCACTTGTCGCCTCATCGAGGATCAGGATCTCGGGATCTGCGATGATAGCACGAGCAATAGCAATTCGTTGTTTCTCTCATCCTGAGAGCTTGAGTCCACGCTCCCCCACTTCGGTATCAAATCCTTTTTCCAGACCTTCTATGAATTCCAGGATATTTGCTTGACGACAGGCCTCACGAATCTGCTCAAGACTTACGCCATCGCGGACATATTCGAGATTATGTCGAATCGTATCATTAAAAAGGGTCGTATCCTGAAATACTGCAGCAAGCTTGGAGCGATAGCTTTCGAGGGTAAAATCTCGAATATCGGTTCCGTCAATCTGGATAGATCCAGAAACTGGATCATAAAATCGTGTCAAAAGTTGTGTGAGAGTAGTTTTACCAGATCCTGTATGTCAGACAAATGCAACCCTTTGTCCTTTCTTGACCTCAAAAGAGATATCATTGAGCACTTCCCGATCATTGCTCGGATAGGAAAAAGAGATATGATTGTAGGTGAGAGTTTTTTCGAGATGAGAGAGGATTTTCGTCCCATTATCTGGTTCGTCCTGCATCTCAAGCAGGGATCGGACTTTGGAGAAATCCGCGATATAACGGACGATGTTTCGATACGAAGTTTCGAGTGACTGAAGCGGTGCATAGATTCGACTGGCGATCGCCACAAAAAAGAAGAGGTCCCCGATCGTCATACGACCATGCAGTATGAAAAAGACTCCAGCAATCGTCACTCCCACCTTCCCGACGAATTCGAGAATCTTCCCTCAGGCATTGAGAAAACACCAAAGTTTACGAATATGAAATTGTTGAGCAGAAGCACTATCAATGAGTCATCCAATAATCGTACCCTCTTGTTTTTCACGAGCATAGAGCCGAATAATCCCGATATTCGTAAGTCCATCACCAAATCTTCCGAAAATCTTGTCCCAGAGATCATTTACTGTTTTTTGGAGTATATGTGCCTTTTTTCCTACAGTAAAAGAAACCAGTGCTCATATGGGAAGTACAAAAAGAGAAACGAGCATCATCAGTGGATTCATATAGAA
>CALREC010000061.1 GCA_943355085.1 Candidatus Altimarinota bacterium | reverse complement strand
GGGGAGAATATGATTTTTCTTAGCTCCCTCTCCTTCGAGGAGAGGGTTGGGGTGAGGTGGAGAAATCACCGCGTGAGGCCTATTCATAGAGCTATTTTTCGAGAGTATCCAAATGGAACCTATGAATTTGTTGATTGCATACCTGTATGAACTCATAGTCAATTATGAGGATAGTTTTCGTTGGTTATTTTTTTAAGAGCAACAGAGCTCTTAAGTTTTTTTTTGAGTTTTTGGGGTTTTGGGTATAATGAGAATAATTTATAGAATAATCCCAATACTAATATGTCCACTATTACCGTAAACATCCCAAATAAACTTGAACACTATATTTTGCCAAAGGAACTAGAGGCAACTATCAGTGAATTTATTCTCGAATATATCGAGACAAGACAGGATTTAGAACTCAAAAAAGAACTTGCCTCTGATCGAAATTTTGGAATTTTAAATCGTAAACTTGAGATGAAATTATGAAGTTTATAGAAACAAGGCATTTTCTTGATCAGAAAGATTCTCTCTGAGAGAGATTTCCAAAAATCGTGCATGATTGGCAAGATTTTATGGAAAATTTTCCCCTTCAATTATGAACTTCTCTCTGAGAAGGAATCTATAAATACCGTTGCAAAAATTTATCCATACCTACAGGGAAAAGTGGGGGATTTCGAATTATCGTAAAAATTTTTGAAAACAAGGCCTTACCGCTCATAATCTATTCTAAAACTGATATTTCAAATGTTTCTAAAGGACAAATAATGTCCGCTCTACGAAAAGCTCTGGAGGAACTTTAGGATTTAGCCATAGGTACACTGAATCAGCACTTTTATTCCAGCAATGCCAATGCACCTACACGATTGATGCGCTTTTTGATGACTTCTCACTTAAACACCCACACTCGTTCCACCTCATCCCCCAGCCCCTTCTCCTAAAAGGAGAAGGGGAGAATATGATTTTTCTTAGCTCCCTCTCCTTCTAGGAGAGGGTTGGGGTGAGGTGGAGAAATCACCGCGTGAGGCCTATTCATAGCGCTATTTTTCGAGAGTATCCAAATGGAACCTATGAATTTGTTGATTGCATACTTGTATGAACTCATAGTCAATTATGAGGATAGTTTTCGTTGGTTATTTTTTTAAGAGTAACAGAGCTCTTAAGTTTTTTTTTGAGTTTTTGGGGTTTTGGGTATAATGCAGCAAAACTTATTTTTTTACCATGTCATTATGCAACCTTTACAAACTACACATAAAAGAACTATTCATGTTGTACCAATGGGAACAAGAGATAGAAAGGTAAAAAGAATTTCTCTTATACTCAAGGAACTTGGACTTGACAAGATTGGTACTGGAAAAAGTAATCTTAGTGTGAGTCATGATAGTCTTTTATACAAGTAACCCATGAAATCATATATTTTTGATACCTCTTTTCTCATCTCTCTTTTGGATATTGATGATATCAACCATGAAAAAGCGTTGGAGATAGTTTCAGATTTAGAGATCTGAAACTTTACCAATAAGTTCTTCATAAACGATATCATTCTGAATGAGACATATACCGTTCTAAATTATAAAAAATGATTTAAATTTTTAGAAAAATTTGAAACCTTTTTGGAGCAGATTGAAGTAATATATCTTTCCGGGAATAATGAGGAATATCTCTCATTTTTTAAGATGATTCTATGAAAAGTATCTGTTCCTGATAGCAGTGTCTTGTATGACAGCTTAAAACATAATTTAGAAATACTTTCTTTTGATAAAGAAATGATGAAACTATATGGGAAATATCTTTAAATACTGGTAACGTCGGAATTGGAACGACGAGTCCTACAGCGAAATTGGATTTGAATGGAACCTATGAATTTATTGATTGCATACTTGTATGAACTCATAGTCAATTATGAGGATAGTTTTCGTTGGTTATTTTTTTAAGAGCAACAGAGCTCTTAAGTTTTTTTTTGAGTTTTTGGGGTTTTGGATATAATTACTGTGTTTAGCTGATAATAAATACTTTTATATGGCAAATCTTACGATTGAGAATGTTCCTAATGACATTATCAATACCTATGGCACGAAAGTTTCTTATAAGAGTGTGCAGCTTTCTTTTGGCTCCCAAAAAACAGCAATATCACCAAAAAAGAGTGCAGTTGATGCAACTGTCAGGCTTCAAAAGCTGGTAGATGATCCAAATAATACAAGTTATGGGCCTTTTGAATGAGAGGAAGTCAGTAACTATCTCAGGTCTTTAATGAAATAATTTTATGAAGATACAATTTAAAAAGACATTCAATAAAAACTTTGAAAAACTTGGGAGAAAACTTCAGATGAAGACCCATGAAAAAATTGGTCTTTTTCAGAAAGATCCTTTTGAAGAGACTCTCTCTAATCACGCCTTGATATGAGAATACAAGTGATTTAGATCCATAGATATTACTGGGGATTATAGAGCTATTTTTCGAGAGTATCCAAATGGAACCTATGAATTTGTTGATTTTATATTTGTATGAACTCATAGTCAACTATATGGATAATTTTCGTTGGTTATTTTTTCATAGTAACAGAGCTATTAAGTTTTTTTGAGTTTTTGGGGTTTTGGGTATAATACGAAATGTATTACAATATAATTTTTAAAAAATATGACAAACTACAACGTCCTTATATTGCAGGAATGAAAATATTTTGTTGCAAAAAATATTGATTTATGAGTAGTCTCTCAATGAGAAAGTCTTAATGAGGCTTTGTTGAATGTAAAAGAAGCTACTGAATTATTCTTAGAAGATAATACAGTATTTCGAACGAACTATGCACCGTCATTTTTAACAACCATATCGGTATAATTATGGTAAAATCACAATATACATATATCTCTGGAAAGGATTTGATAAAAAAATTAGACGATATTTTTTGAATAGACATTCTTTCTCAGAAATTAAGCCATATAAAGATTCAGCTTCATATGAATAAGAAAAGAGCTATTATTCCAAACCATAGAGAGTTAGCTTATGGAACTTTTTCTTGAATTCTAGAACAACTGACAATAAATGAAGAAGAGTTTTTGAAAATGATTAAATAATGATCTTTTGTGAATTTCTGGAGATTTTGATAGAATGGATCGGATCTCAATTAAGAAATATAAGGTGAAAAAAGTAACACTGAAGTATCTGTAAGAAAAACAGGAAAACATATATACTACTTTCTTTTCCTTGTTTATATACAATCATCACAAAAAATCCCAACACACCTACAAAATTAATACACTTTTTGAAATACTCTTCGCCATAAGTTTCACACTCATTTCTCGACACCACTTTGTTCAAGAGATTCTACGATAGTAATGGTGGTATTGATAGTTTTTTTGAAAAATAAAAGATATCATTCATCTCATTTTTTTTTGAAATTTTAATATTTTGTATATAATCTCTTTTTATATTTTTTTCTTTCATTTTATGAACCTTATGAAACGAATTATGCTTTTTGTTGTAACCAATCTGGCCATAATCTTGGTTATCAGTGGGATTATATTTGTACTTGAAAAATACCTCGGCATAACTATTACTCCCAGTATGGCATGAGGGTATCAAGGCTTGTTTCTTTTTGCTCTTCTCTTTGGATTTACAGGATCTCTCCTGAGTCTTGCTATTTCTCGTTGGGTTGCAAAAAAAACCTATGACATAGAACTAGTGTCAGAGAGTCGTCTCATGGATTATGATGAAAAAACACAACTGGTATATACGAGTATTGCGAGTATGGCTCGACAAAATAACATTACCATGCCAGAGGTTGGTATATATACGAGTGATGATCCAAATGCATTTGCTACAGGACCTTCAAAAAATCGTTCACTTGTGGCTGTTTCTACCGGCCTTTTGTCTGCTATGACGTCTTCTGAGATTGAGGGTGTTATCGCTCATGAGATGAGTCATATACTCAATGGGGATATGGTAACTATGACACTTTTACAAGGAGTGCTGAACACGTTTGTAATATTCTTTGCTCGTATTATAGGTCAATTTATCGATAAAACTATTTTTAAAAATGAAGAAGGAAATGGATGGGGCTATTTTATCACTATCATGATACTCGAAATTATCCTTGGCATACTGGCATCTATGATACTTATGACTTTTTCTCGCTATCGTGAATATCGTGCGGATGAGGGAAGTGCTCGTCTCGTTGGTAAGGATAAAATGATACTAGCCCTCAAGCGTCTCGTTCATGTAACTGCGAGCCGAAAAATAGTTGACGATGGTAAGCTTGCTACATTTAAAATTCATTCTGAAGCATGATTTTTATCACTCCTCATGTCACATCCAAGTCTTGAAAATCGTATCAAAAACCTAGAAAGTAATTACCAACTATAATCTTTGATAATGCATAACATTCACACTTTTTCACTTTGAAAAAAACAATATATTATCCATAACGAGGGGGAGCTCGCTCTTGTTATGGATCTTCTTGCCTCATCGAGTCATGCTTTTACTCTCCATAGACATGTGATTATGAGCTTTGATGCAGAGCTTATGGAGATTATTGTTACATATAAATGACTTTTGCTTTGCATGAAAAGTCTGGATTATAAAAATAGGTTTTTACTTCTGGTAAAGATAGGCGATACGCTCTCCCAAGTTATCGGAAAGTCTGAACATCTCGGGAGTATTTTGGCGGGTATTCCAGAAGAGGCAGACAAGATTCGTCTTATTAAAAGCATTCGTGCCCGATGATTGATGCAGCTTATTTTTGTGCCCGATGATCTTGGAAATATCTTGGAGTGGATATTTGGAGAAGGAGAACGCATGGTATTTGGTATCCTTGGAAAAGAGTTCCTTCAGCATCTTTTTGCGTATGGAACTGATATTTACAAGGTATTTCATTTTCTCTCAGATGAGAATAAAGATATCTTTGCAGATATCTTGACCCTCGAGTTTATAAAATCTCGTATCTATACTGCTGAGGACTTTTTCTATGTTTTAAAAGCATTGAGTAATGAAAAGGTGCGTGAGTTTATACTCTGTTTTGAACCCCAAGAGATACGTGCCATTGTTGGAAACAATACTATACTTTCTATTTTTCTTCCAAAAATTACACAATCAAAAGAACAAGCCCTCTTACAATATATAAACAATTAACTTTATGCTCCACGAATCCATTCTTATCGGACTCAATAATGCACAAATAGAAGCAATTGTTGCATCTGGCAATGCTGCTCTTGAGCCTCTTTCTGGATCAAAATATCCGATGATCGATACCCATGTGCATGCGGTAAATTTTCTCCAGGAAACTCCCGGATTTGAGAATCTCATAACACATATGGATCGTGCTAATATTCAGAAAGCCGTAGTATTTTGACTCCCTGTCACCAAACAATGGTCTGAGCATGAACGGGAAGCTCCAGAATATTATCTGGATGATGATAGCGAATGTTACTATTATAGTGTGACGGATGTTATAGTGGCAGAAGAATATAAAAAGCTCAAGCCCGCAGATCA
>CALREC010000060.1 GCA_943355085.1 Candidatus Altimarinota bacterium | reverse complement strand
TTTGCAAAAATATGATTTATATGTTATTGTGTATACAATCGCTCTATTTTTTGTACCAATATTTCACCGTTATTTTTGAACCCTAAGATTATGGAAAAAAATGCAATAGCAAACACTGCCCCAGAAGTGATGAATCAAGATACGGGAGCTCTTATTATTAGCGTGAAAGATTCTACGGAAAAGATTATCAATACCAAAGAAAAAATGAAAATATTTCTCACAGCAATCAATGATCTAGATCAAAGCAACTCAGAGTGCGTCTATTCAAAAGATTGTTATGAGAAACTGAAATCTCGCGAACAAGAGTATATTGGGACTATTCTTGAAAAGAAATACTGGGATTCTCTGAGTATACTACTTACTCATATCGCACAAAGAGAAGCTATTTTCGATAATAACGTGATATGAACGCGGAAACATTTTATAAAAGCATTAGAGGCTGCCAAAAAAGGGTCAACTTCTGGTTGGATTAAATATATCGAAGGATCCCTTTTTTATCTAGATAACAATATCAAGGGGATAGAATGAGTCATGTATTGAGCAGAGAACACAGAAGTATTAAACCGGTTTGTAGTAGGACTTCAAAAAAGATGAGAACATTATTACAAGGAAGACTATCTTCCTTCTGAGATTTTGAATAAAATAGAAGAAAAGCCGCTCAATTAATTGAGTTTCTTTCGTATCTGGTGCATGGGATATTTCCAGCGATGCACAAAATATATTATACCTCCTACGGTGAGACTAATATAAATTTGATTTACAAGTATCCTACAAACTACATCAAAAATATCAAAGGTGCTCTCTATAACATTAATTTGATTGAATTTAATAGTATTGAAGTTACAGAGAATAGTGTTACATGATCTATTATTTCAATATGACTAGATTGATGATGACGCTTTAATGGATATAAAGGTCGGGTAAATCCAGATAATGATTACTTTATTGAGGTAATCGATTACGATTCTTGAAGTAAGTTTTTTTCAAATTGGGGAACTCAAGATATATATGCGCAAAATTGATATATATCTCTTACATTAAATAATAAACTCAGGGTTTGAAAAGAGTATAAGATAAAGATATTTAGTGTCAATACGGGTTACGTAGCCTGAGAATTATATTTTGAATGAAAATTTAAATATTAATTACTTATATTATAAAAAATACCATCCATTATTGTTTAATGATTGCTTGCTTATTTGCTCCAGTATTTGTAAGTGCCGAAATAATTGACGGAAAAGATTTATAACGGGATTCTTAGATCATTCAATGATCGATTATTTTCATAGTTATTTTTTTAATTTACGATGTATCCATTCAGATATATAATGCAGACGGAGTGTAAAGAAAATACGCATTGTAGATCGTCGGACGACATGTATTCAAAATATGAAGACTCATGACGCAAGAATCATAATCCACCCTGCTGGAATAGGGGTTACTAATCCTACGATACCAAAAAGAAAGAGAAAAAGAGCAAAACATATTCTCACTCCAAAGTGAAGTCACATAATACGCTTATACCATGCATGAACATGAAGATGTTTGAAGGCTCTTCTGAAACCTTCCCTATATGATCTTTTTTTTATTTTATGCATAGATAAGATGTTATGAAAAAGTATAATAAAATATATTGGTTATTATCGCTCTTGAGAGTAGGAGCTGAAATCTATATATCTTTTCGAAAAATCATTCGTAGATTATAAAATACCAGTCAAATGACGATAAATAACCAGAGGTACATAAACACGAACTCTGGGATGATGATGAAAATCTGACTAAATTTTGCCAAATCAGAACTTGGTCCGATCCTGAAATCGAATATGATATGAACGAGACTTGCGAGTCAAAGAAATCAGAGAAATATCTTATTGTAAGTAAATCTTTTTGCGAGATATATTAAGCTCGCTCAAATAAGCAAAAGAAGGATCAAGGAAATGAGATCACTGTAGAAAAAGATGGCACAACCTATCATGAGTCATCAGAGGAGGTAGATAATATTCTTTGATAGCTCATCACTTCATCGGATAGATGTATAGAGAAGTATATTCCCAAAGATGGCAGATCCGATATACCCACCCATAAGTATGATGCTATATATGCCTCCAGCCGTGGTAGCGAGACCACTTCCATTTGCATTGATCTCTATGGATATAACCCTTCATCCAGTGATGACAGCAAAAAAAGAATGTCCAAACTCATGTAAAAATGTAACTATCAGATTTATCGGATAGAGAATGGTATCTCCATAAGGTATGTACTTGAGGGCTATATAAATTGCAAGCAATCCGACAAGGAGCAAGATATTATTTTTATGAGTCATATGAAAATATTATTGATATGGAGTTTAATACATTCTCTAAAAGTAAAATCGAAGACAGATACAAAAAATCCGTCAATTGACGGATTTTTTGTTTTATGCCTTTCCTCCACGTTTTCTCTCGGTCTCAGTCAAGAATTTTTTTCGGATTCGAAGAGTAGAAGGAGTTACTTCTACATACTCGTCAGAGCCTATATAATCAAGACAATCTTCAAGAGTCATCTTTCGGATTGGAGTCAAACGCACCGCCTCATCTGTTCCAGAAGCACGCATATTGGTCAATTGTTTATTCTTTGTTGGGTTGACGATGAGATCACCTCCCTTAAGATGCTCTCCAATAACCATACCCTCGTATACCTCAGTAGTTGGTTCGATAAGGATTGGTCCTCGTTCTTCGAGCTTCCAGAGAGAGTATGCCATAGCAGTTCCTGGGGTTCCGGAAATCATAGATCCTACTTCACGTTTCTCGATAGCCCCCTTATATTCGTCATACTTAGAGAATGAGCTGTACATGATACCTTCCCCTTTGGTATCAACCGTAAATATAGATCGGAATCCAAGGAGTCCTCGAGTGGGAACTTCAAACTCCATAGAGGTAATTCCATTTTCTGTTTTCATATCAGTCATGAGTCCTTTTCGTTTCCCAAGATGTTCGATGATAGTTCCAGAACAGTCCTCTGGTACCCAGATTACTACATTTTCCATTGGTTCCATCTTTTTCCCTGCCTCCTCATGGAAGATTACTTGAGGCGCTCCTACCTGAAGCTCAAATCCTTCACGGCGCATAGTTTCGATCAAAACCGAAAGATGGAGTTCTCCACGCCCAGAAACCACATATCCATTTCCTTCGCTATCAAGATCGACTTTAAGTCCTACATTCATCTCAAGTTCTTTTTCCAAACGGTCTCGGATATTTCGACTGGTAACATATTTTCCTTCTCTTCCAGCAAATGGAGAGCTATTTACCATGAATTCCATTTTCAGAGTTGGTTCGTCGATCGTGATTGGTGCCATGGCATCTGCATCAGGAACAGAAGAAATAGTTTCTCCTACATAGATATCAGGAATACCAGCAAGCGTGATAATATCACCCGCCTCTGCTTCTGCAACTTCTACTTTACGAAGACCAAGTGTTGTAAATACTTTACTAATCTTTCCAGTTCGACGCGCTCCATCATTTCCAATAATAGTAACTGTTTGTCCGACTTTTGCTTTTCCTTCATACACACGTCATATACCCATACGTCCAAGGTAATTATCGTATGCAAGGTTTGCAATCTGCATCTTAAATGGTTTTTCTGTATCATTAGCTGATGCTGGAACTTTATCAAGAACCAGATCAAACAATGGAGTGATATCTTTTTTCTCATCCTTCAGATCAAGGATTGCAACCCCCTCTCGGGCAATGGCATAAATAACGTGAAAATCAAGTTGTTCATCCGTTGCACCAAGTTGTACAAAAAGATCAAACAACATATCTATAACCTCAGCAGGTCGAGAAGTAGGTTTATCAATCTTATTGATAACAACAATTGGTTTTAGTCCATGCTCAAGTGCTTTTTTCAAAACAAATTTTGTTTGAGGCATAGGCCCCTCATAGGCATCTACTACGAGTAAAACAGAGTCCACCATTCGGAGTACTCGCTCTACTTCAGAACCAAAATCAGCATGTCCTGGAGTATCGACGATGTTAATTTTTGTTCCTTTATATTCAATGGCTGTATTTTTTGCATAGATAGTGATTCCGCGCTCTCTTTCTTGATCATTACTATCCATGACACAAGTAGCCACTTGTTCATGACTATTAAAGGCTCAACCCTGCTTCAAAAGAGCGTCAACAAGGGTAGTTTTTCCGTGATCTACATGGGCAATAATTGCTATATTTCTGTACTGCATAAAAAGAAAATTATAAATAATGATAAAGTTTTGTACCAAAAAAGGAACTGGTGACCCAGTTTATCCTAAAAAGTTGACCGCAGTATATAGAAATTGATAAAAAAACAAAAAGATTTTTACTCAAAATAATATCAAATCTATCTAAAATAAAAACAGATACATATATTAAAAAATAAAAAATTTGCTTTCCGTCACAGTTTATATTAGTATTTACTAGAATATTTTTAAAAAAAAACAAATGGATGAACAAAAAATAATCAACAATGTACTTCGTTATATATTAGATCTCCTTGATCCGATTAATCACTACCCTTATCACAATATCAACCATACGTTGGATGTATATTCACGAGTATGATATTTATGCGATAAGGAATGAATCTTTTATGAAGATAAAACTGATTTATTAATTGCGGCACTTTTTCATGATACTGGATTTACAGTGCAATATTCAGATAATGAAAAAATTGGAATGCGCATTGCTCGTGTCTATCTAGAAAGTATTGGGTATAAAGAGGCTCGTATACAAAAAATTGAGCGTCTTATATTTTCTACGGTTCTTTTTACCGAGGCACATGATCTACTAGAAAGCATCATACAAGATGCCGACCTTGATAATCTTGGCAGAAAAGATTGTTTTATCAAGACACTACTGGTGAGAAAAGAACTGAACACAATTGCTCATATAAATATCTCAAAAGCAAAATGGCTAGAGATAAGCTATAATCTTATGAGAAAATTTACCTACAGGACAGCTACGGCAAAATGAGAACGCAATATGTTAAAAAAAATCAATACACTCAAGCTCGAAGAAAAAATAACAATTAAAAAATAATCTCTCACTTTAGAGATTATTTTTTAAATCATATATAGCTTACAAAAAAAAGAATGGAAGTAAAAAATAAAAAAGTAGACACATGTAGGATATTCTCTCTATCTCAAATAAAAATAAAATAGTATACAATACTTCCCAAACTCAAGCATACAGCCATAAAATGAAGGATATATTGTTCTTTAGAATTTTTTTGGTACAACATATATGAATATCCCAAAAGAATAAAGGAAAGAAGAAATGTAAAAATAGCATAAAAAATAAATGAATTGATTTCCAAAAGAATGAATATCTTTATATATAAAAATATAAAAGTGAATAAAAATATAATATAGGATGCATAATTTTTATATTGTTTATATACGAGATAATGATAAAAGATTGATATTCCTATAGGAAAGAGATAGAAAAGTGAGAACGAATA
>CALREC010000059.1 GCA_943355085.1 Candidatus Altimarinota bacterium | reverse complement strand
CACGACCTCCACGGATCATAACTACGGAGTGCTCTTGGAGATTATGCCCCTCTCCTCCAATATAGGAAATAACCTCATACCCGTTCGTTAAACGAATCTTGGCAACCTTGCGGAGTGCTGAGTTTGGCTTCTTTGGTGTCATGGTATATACTTTCGTACATACTCCTCGTTTCTGAGGACAAGCCAAATCAAGAGTCTTTCTCTTGATCGAGTTCTTAATAACCTGAAGAGCAGGAGATTTACTCTTACGAATCTTATCTCGACGAGGATTTTTTACCAATTGGCTGATAGTAGGCATGGTGGAAAATTACAAATTATAAATTACGAATGACAGATTAAAAGAACTTTGAAATCTTCTGAAAAGCGATGAGATTTATATGAAAAGTGCGTACCGAAGCGAGGCGTACAAATGTACGATGAGCGAGGAACGTAAACTTTGAGTACAAAGGTCGCGTTTTGCAAAGATTTCTATCGCTTAGACCATTGTGAAGCTTTTCGAGCTTTATGCAATCCTGGTTTTTTACGTTCAACGATTCGAGAATCTCGCTTGAGGAATCCTTCATCCTTCAGTGATTTTCTTGCAGTTGTATTTTCTAAAACCAATGCACGAGCAATACCAAGTCGGATCGCCTCTGCCTGAGAATGCTCTCAAGAACCAGCAACAAGAACACTGAAATGATATTTATCTTGAACACCTAGTGTTTTAAATGGAGCGAGAAGTACCGCAAATAAGTCACTGCGATGAATATATTCATTCATCGGCTTTCCATTGATCTCGGAAGTTCCAGCCCCGACGAAAAGACGAACTTGTGCTGTTGCTGTTTTTCTACGACCAATTGCGTAAATGTACTTTTTATCTGCCATAAAATCTACTGATTAGAAAAATATATATTTAGAGAGTGATAATAGTAGGATTCTGAGACTCATAACTATGAGTATTACCATCAACAAGCTTGAGACGAAGCATCATACCCTGCCTGAGACGATTTTTTGGAAGCATTCCAGAAACGGCATGTTCCAAAATCTTATTTGGCTTTTCTGCTCGAAGTTTTGAAAGCTTTACTTCCTTTAAGTGTCCCATGTGACCAGAGTGGGTTCGATACAGCTTATCCTCTTCTTTATTACCAGTTACAAGAATTTCTTTGGTATTGATAACGATAACATAATCACCATTATCCATGTGTGGAGAGAAATCAACACGATTTTTTCCAGATATCATGGTGGCGATACGCGTAGAGATTCGTCCGAGAGTTTGGTCTTTAGCGTCTACGACGAACCACTTTCGTGCATCAAGAGGAATCTGTGTAGGTGTGAGAGTTTTCATAAATTGTTTGAAACGAATGGGTAAAATTAGAAGAGTTCAAGTTTAACAAGTTTTGCATTATCACCCATACGATATTTGATTGGAGTAATGCGTGTAAATCCAGAACTTTGTCCCTTGTACTTCGGTGCAACTTGTTCGAAAAGTGCTATGGAAGACTCTTTTGTAAAAAGATATTCTCAGACACGTCTTATAGCATTCATCTTATCTTGATCACTTGTAACGGAGTTTACTACGTTAATAAGTTTATCGATAAAGGGAGTTACTGCCTCTGCTCGTTTCTCAGTTGTCATAAGAGACTTGTGAGTAAAAAGACTGGTCATAAGACTACGAAGCATCGAATTTCGATGATCAACGTCTTTTTTCTTAAAATGAAGATTTTTTCTAACGCGATGTCGCATAATTGGGAATAGTTATTGGTTATTAACCTTATAAGGTATACATTAATCGTCTCAGAGAAGTTTACAGTTTCTCTCCCGAAGAGAATCTCGAACTTCGGTCATAGCCTTCTTTCCAAATCATTTTATAGAAGAGAGTTTTGCCTCTGTACATCTCGTCAATTGTTCTATAGAAAGTATATCACCATTCACCAGAGCATTGAGCGTACGAGGGGAGAGTCCCATAATTTCGATCGGAGTATATGTTTCTTTTTCGAGTTCTGATTTTACTTCTTGTTTTTCTTTTTCAATAATTTCCTTTATGCTGCCGATAAATTCACCCTCGATCTGCAGTCCTTCCTCATTGAAGAGGCCAAAGTATGAAGTGAGCATATCTCCAGAAAATCTGAGTACATCTTCTGGACTCATGACACCATTTGTTTTAACAGTGATATCGAGTTGATCAAGATTTGTCATCTCACCAAAACGAATACTGGATACTTCATATTTGACACTAGAAACAGGAGAGAAATTTGCATCGAGAAGCAATACGTGTACATCTTCCTCTCGTTTTTTAAGTTCCTCCATACTCATGTAGCCTACTCATTTTTCGATTCGTATACTCATATTGAGCTCGAATCCATCTCGGTCAATCTCAGTAATTATCATCTCTGAATTCAAGATAGTCACTCCAGAGCTCGTCTTAATATCACCTGCTGTTACCACTCATGCTTTTGACTTTACCAAATGTACCCACTCTATGTCAGAATCTGTTTTTAAAACTACAAGATTTTTAAGATTGAGCATGATATCAAGGATACTATCCTTGATACCTGGAAGTGTCGCATACTCATGAGTAATACCTTTTACTTTTATCCCAGTAACACGAGCTCCTGGAATAGATGAAAGCATAACACGACGGAGTGAATTTCCGATAGTAACTCCATACCCACTTGGAAGTGGTCCTACAGCAAAATGTGATTCATTGGTATCGATTGATTTTTTTATGATCTTTGGTACCCCGATAGTGTGGTGGATTATGTGCATATAACGTGGGTTATAAATAGCAAAAATAGAAACGGGATTGTCGAATAAAATCGACTATTTTGAGTAGAACTCAATAATTTTTTGAATATCAATTACTTGATCGAAATCTTCTTTTTGTGGAAGTGATTTTATAGTAACGGTAAGCTTATTTGCATCTACTTCGAGCCACTTCGCAGCTGTAATAGTTCCGGCATTATTTTTCTTTACAAATTCTCCAAATTCTTCAATGAGGGTTTTATAGAGAGGGGATTCTTTCATTTTCTCTCTGAGAGAGATAACATCTCCTACTTTTACACTGTAGGATGGGATGTTGACTTTCTTACCATTTACATGAAAATGTGCATGACCAACAAATTGGCGCCCTTGCATAATAGTTCGTGCAAAATTTGATTTGAATATAACATTATCAAGACGGAGTTCTAGTGCTTGAAGCATAGCATCCCCTGTAATACCTTTAGTTTTGATGGCTCGTGCATAGTATGCGGCGAATTGTTTTTCGCTTACTCCATACATTCTTTTTGCTGCTTGTTTTTTACGAAGCTGTACTCCAAATTCAGAAGTTTTTCCAAACTTACCACCGAGAAGTTTTCGGTGATTTTGAGCGAGATCATATTTTTCAGAACCGAAAAGGTTAATACCCTCTCTTCGGCAAAGTTTCATCTTAGGACCAGTAAAACGCATAATAAAAAGATTAAATTAAGAGATGAGAATTAGAGTTTTCGAACTTTTTTCTTACGACATCCATTGTGTGGAACAGGAGTTATATCATAAATAGCAGTAAGATCAACTCCTGAATTTATAATACCTCGAATTGCCTGTTCACGACCTGCGCCAATTCCTTTTACATATACGACAGCTTTTTCAAGACCATGAAGAGTTTTAGCTTTAGATACGGCACTTTCAGAAGTAATCTGTGCTGCATATGGAGTCGCTTCACGTGCCCCCTTGAATCCAGCACTTCCACCAGTCGCCCAAGTAAGAACTTGTCCATCTTTATCAGAAACAACTACATGAGTGTTGTTCAGACTTGCATTAATAGAAACTACTCCTTCGGAGATATTTCTGCGGGTTTTCTTGGAACGTTTCAAAACCTTTGCCATAAATAGAGTTATTAGTTATTAGTTGTTTTTTAGTGATATTTGGAGAAAATTACTTCTTCTTTCCAGCGATAGCAACCGCCTTACCCTTACGAGTACGCGCATTGGTCTTTGTTCTCTGACCACGAACGGGAAGTCGTTTTTTATGACGTTGACCACGATAACAATTGATTTCCCCGAATCGTTTGATATTTGTAGAAACCTCTCGTCTGAGATCTCCTTCGATTACATATTTCTTAAGCTCATCACGGATACGATCCAGATCAGCTTCGGGAAGAAGGTCTATCTTAGTAGTTTTCTCGATACCAAGAGAATCGAGAATAGTAATTGCAAGAGGTCGTCCTACTCCATAAAGGTACATAAGAGCGATGTCAGCATGCTTTCCGTTCGGGAGATTAACTCCGGCTATTCGAACCATATAGTATATTAATAGTTAATAGTTAATAGTTGTTGTGTTTTTTTCAAGTCAGGAAATCTGATTCGAAATATTGTTTTTAAGGACTATTACCCTTGTCGTTGTTTATGTTTTGGATTTTCACAAATCACGCGAACCACACCCTTACGACGTATAACGGCACAGTGGTCACATATTTTTTTAACAGATGGACGAACTTTCATAAAGAAAAAGGATAGTAAATATGTTTATAATGCTTTAGATTCAAAAGAAAAAATGTTTATTTCTTACGGAAAACGATCCGACCTCGAGAGAGATCATATGGAGTAAGTTCTACAAGAACCGTATCGCCTTCTATAAGATTGATGAAGTTTTTCCGCATCTTTCCTGATATGTATGCTCGAATAATCATTCCTCCACCCCCAAAATCATCTGGGAGCTTAACTTCAAAAATAGCGCCGGGGAGGGTCTTTATAATAGTACCCTCTACTTCGATCTTATCTTCTTTTTGTTTCCTGGAATCTTGGTCTTTACTTCCCATAGGGATACATCAAAAATGAAGAGAATTAAAAAATGAGCTCGCGTATTGTATAAAAAAAAGTGATTATTGCAAATCTTTTTATAATTTTCTTTCGTAATTTTGGAACTATTGAGATTTTATTTATAAAAATCTAAGAATTTTTCTTTCGTTCGATCATTATATTTACTATTTTTTCATACATCTCAGGGTGTTTTTTTGAGAGCTCTAGAATAGCATAGTCCATGATAACAACAACCAATGTGTCCTCTACTGCCCGAATGCTCGCCATCCGTTTTTTTGCAGACGAGGTATCAAAAAATGCCATCTCTCCAGCCAACTCATTTGCTGTTATATATCAGAGGATCACTTCTCAATCGGAACGTTCTTTGTAGGCCTTGAGTGATCCCGATTTTACGATATAGAGAGCTACTGCATCATCTCATTCGTGAAATAAAATTTCTTCAGTCAAGAGAAGCCGCTCCTGACAATACAGAGAGAGTGTGTCTCTGTCTGTATCATTCAAAGAATTAAATAGTTCGACTGTATCAAGAATAGACATGTATGAACGTAAGAAAATATAGAGTGATGTGTTGTATGATATGGAAAATAGAGAGAAACGCAAAATTATTGTAGAGTAAATGAATGAATCCGGAAGAATCGTACTCCCAATAACCTATGGCATATCATTACTTTTAGTACTAAAAGTAATGATATGCC